>CANHJJ010000025.1 GCA_947460565.1 Bacteroidota bacterium | reverse complement strand
GTATCACGTTGATATACCTTACATAGCAAAAGGCAAGGAGCAATACTTTATTCTAGGTAATTTTAAAAATGATAAGGAAACACAATCTGTAGAATTTGGCAAAAACACATCAAACAAATTTATTCAAATATCTCGAGTATGTCAACCTATTTGCTTGATGTATTTAGCATCGATAAAGCAATTGATACAGAAGAAAAGACGCTTAAAATTCCAAGTGGTAAATAATCAAATTCTATAATTGATTATATATTTCCTGTAAATCAGAATCCAGTTGGTCTAGGTTATTTTCAATGATTGTCCAGATAATATGATAATCAATACCCATATAATCATGTACAATTCTATTCCTAAAACCTCTTATTCGGAACCACTCTATTTGGGGGTGATTATCTTTAAAATTTTCAGACAATCTATTTGCTGCTTCGCCAATTACTTCAAGATTTCTAATTACGGCATCAATTGTTTTCGAGTCAGCAGTAAAGGTTTCAAAGGTATGAGATTGGGTATACAATTTAATTTTGGCGATAGACTCTAAAATATCAGCAACAAGCAGTTTTGCATCTCTTTTAGACATAGCTTAATTCTTTTTCTATTTGTTGAAAATAAACTTTCTTTACTCCTTTTTTAGAGACCAAATCAACTTTGTGATTCAAAATATTTTCAAGTTCTTCGGCCAGGTCAATAAACTCAATCCCAATGGGCTTTGAGAAATCCACTAAAATATCAATATCACTTAACTCTGATTGCTGACCACGGCTATAACTACCAAAAACAGCAATAAAACTCAGTCCATATTTTTTTACGAGTCGATCTTTATTTTCAAAAAGTTTCGTTTTTATATCAGCCAAACTAGTCATACTTCAAATATATTAATTCTAATTAGTTTTAAAACGAAAATGCGGTATTTACTTTACTTCTTCAAAAAAGCCAGTCTGTTTATTTTTACGGCAATTGTTCCAATCATAATAGCGTCCATTCATGGCTATATACACACCATGAGGTAAACTTTGTGTGAATGCCAATGCACTTCCTAGGTTGAACAATCCATCGCTACTTCCAAATTTATAAGGAATCATAGCACCTGTAATCACAATGGTCTTGTCGATTTTTTGTTCAGCCAAAACCTTGGCCGTGTCAGTCATGGTGTCGGTTCCGTGGGTTATCAAAATATAATCTTCCGCACAACGCTGGCAACTCTCTATTATGATATTTCTATCAGTATCGGTCATCTCTAAACTATCAATTAGCATGAGTGTTCTTACACTTATATCCAGCCTTGATCGGCCCAATTTTAAGATCTCATTTACATGGGTGTCTTTAAAAAATAGCTGACCTGTTAGTTCATTATACTCTTTGTCGAATGTACCGCCTGTAACAAAAATACGTATGCCCATTGTTTGTAATAAAAAGTACAAAAGTAAGATTTTTAGTTAAGATGAGTATTGTTGGAACAAAATTCGCCTAACAATATGATTTACATCTAGCTATGCCTAAAAGGTTTAATAGTAATTCATATTAAATCTATATATCGACTAATTATGACTAAAAACAGCATCTTGTTTTAGAAAAATAATTATGTCTTTAATTGATAAACGTTATTTTCGTGACGTTTCAAGTGAACAAGATTTTTATATGGCAAAAACAACAGAAAATGAATTAGAGTCGGTGGTAATAAGGTTTGCGGGCGACAGTGGAGATGGAATGCAGCTAACAGGAACTCAATTTAGTAATACCACGGCATTATTCGGAAACGATATTGCTACTTTTCCAGATTTCCCAGCAGAAATACGTGCCCCAATAGGAACATTGGCTGGGGTTTCGGGCTACCAAATTCATTTTGGAAGTAAAAAAATAAATACCCCAGGCGATATGAGCGATGTGTTGGTAGTGATGAATGTAGCTGCCTTAAAAGCCAACATAAAAGGCTTACGTAAAGGGGGAGTAATCATTGCCAACAGCGATGGTTTCGATTCTAAAAATATGCGTTTGGCCAATGTGCCTGAAGATAAAAATCCATTAACGGATGGTTCATTGAGCGAATATGATGTAAAGACAATAGACGTAACCAAAATTACACGTGCAGCCCTTGCAGACAGTGGAATGGGTACGAAAGAAATCGACCGATGTAAAAACATGTTTGTATTAGGTTTGATTTATTGGATGTATCACCGTGATATGCAAAGTTCAATTGAATTTATCACCAGCAAGTTTAGCAAAAACCAAGCTGTGATGAATGCCAACATCAAGGTATTGCAAGCAGGCTGGAGTTATGGCGAAACCACTGAAATGTTTGCCAACCGCTACAATGTGGCTCCTGCACAAATGGAAACGGGTATATACCGAAGCATAATGGGTAACCAAGCTGCGGCTTATGGTTTAATTGCCGCTTCAGTAAAATGTGGCTTGCCATTATTCTATGGCACTTATCCAATCACACCTGCTTCTGATATTCTTCACGAATTATCTAAATACAAAAACTTTGATATTAAAACATTCCAAGCCGAAGACGAGATAGCAGCTATATGTTCATCTATAGGTGCAGCCTTTGGTGGTAGTTTGGCCATTACAGGTTCCTCGGGACCGGGCATAGCCCTGAAGGGTGAAGCCATTGGTTTAGCAACCATGCTTGAAATGCCTTTGGTGGTTGTAAATGTTCAACGTGCTGGACCAAGCACAGGTATGCCTACCAAAACCGAGCAAGCAGATTTGATGCAGGCCATGTATGGTAGAAATGGCGAATGCCCAGTTGTAATTTTAGCTGCTCAAAGTCCTTCAGATTGTTTCACCATGGCTTATGAAGCATGCAGAATTGCTCTGCAACACATGATACCAGTATTCTTTTTATCAGATGGTTATATAGCTAATGGTGCCGAGCCCTGGAAATTCCCTCAGAGCGATGATCTTCCCGAAATAAAAGTATCGTTTGTACCTCAGCGTGCTGCAGAAGACCCAAAATTTATGCCCTACCAAAGAGATGAAAAGTTGTCTCGGCCATGGGCAATTCCAGGTACCAAAGGTTTAGAACATAGAATTGGTGGTTTAGAAAAACAAAATATTACCGGAAACATAAGTTATGATGGCGATAACCATGAATTGATGACGCATTTGCGTCAAGAAAAAGTAGATAAGGTAGCTAATAATATCCCTTTACAAACCATAGATACAGGTGCTGAAACAGGAGATTTATTAATCCTTGGTTGGGGTGGAACATACGGTGCACTAAAAACAGCAACCACCATTTTAAGAGGTGAAGGATTGAATGTTTCTCATGCGCATGTGAGGTATTTAAATCCATTCCCAAAAAACTTAGGAGATATACTCAAGAACTTTAAAACCGTTGTGGTACCTGAGTTAAACAATGGTCAATTGGTAAAAATTATTAGAGACAAATATTTTGTTGATGCTATACCTTTTAACAAAATTCAAGGGCAACCTTTTATGAGTGATGAGGTGGTAAGAAAGATAAAAGAAATTCTTGCTTAAGTATAAATTAATAAGGTCAACAGAAAATTACAAACAATGTGAATCATGGATTTTAAGTAATTCAAACTCCAAGATTCAAAATTTATAATATTATGAATGAAATTGCAGCAAAATTAACGTCAAAAGATTTCGCATCAGACCAAGAAGTGCGTTGGTGCCCAGGTTGTGGCGATTATAGTATATTAAAACAAGTTCAAACTGTACTACCTGATTTAGGTAGACCACGAGAAGAGTTTGTATTTATTTCAGGTATTGGATGCTCATCACGTTTTCCATATTATATGGACACCTTTGGTATGCATTCGATACATGGCAGGGCCACAGCTATTGCAACAGGCTTGAAAGCAACACGCCCTGATTTATCTGTTTGGATTATTACAGGTGATGGGGATTCTATGTCAATTGGTGGCAATCATTTTATACACCTATTACGAAGAAACCCTGATGTGAATGTATTGTTGTTTAACAACCAAATTTATGGTTTAACAAAAGGACAATACTCCCCAACATCAGAGCAAGGCAAGGTAACCAAATCAAGCCCAATGGGTTCGGTTGATTATCCATTTAACCCTATCGCATTATGTTTGGGTGCAGATGCTACTTTTGTGGCACGTACCATGGACAGAGATCCAAAGCACCAACAAGCCATTATCAAAAGAGGTTACGACCACAAAGGAACATCGTTGGTAGAGATCTATCAAAATTGCAATGTGTTTAATGATGGTGCTTATGAAATATACACCGAAAAAAGCAGCAAGAAAGAAGAAACCTTGATGATGGAACATGGCAAGCCATTGATATTTGGCGAAAACAATGATAAAGGAATCAAACTAGATGGATTTAAACCTGTCATTGTTAGTTTGAATGATGTGTCGGTAGATGACTTATGGGTGCACGATGAAACAGATTTGGTTAAAGCAACCATCATCTCCCGTTTCTATGATGATCCGGGCAAAGAAAACCATTTTCCTCGTCCATTTGGTGTGTTCTACGTTAACAATAATAAAAGGACTTTTGATGATTTATTTAATGAGCAAATTACAGAAGCCAAAGAAACTAAAGGCCCAGGCGAATTAAACCAATTATTGGCAGGTAGAGAAACATGGGTAGTAAACTAATTGCTTTTATTGGTGCACAGTTGGCAACTTTAAGTAAACTGTGAACTGAAAAAGTTGAGCACAATGCATGACAAAAAAAGAGCGTTACGAAAACATCCTCAATTATTTTATAACCAATCAGCCCATTGCTGAAACAGAATTGGAATATGAAAACCCTTATCAATTATTGGTAGCGGTTATTTTATCTGCCCAATGCACCGATAAGAGGGTAAACATGGTTACCCCTCCCCTCTTTCAAATTTTCCCTACACCCCAAAAGTTGGCACAAGCTGAATTTGATGAGGTTTTTCCTTACATACGCTCCATAAGCTATCCCAACAATAAGACCAAGCACTTGATAGGCATGGCTCAAATGCTTGTAAAAGATTTTGAAGCCAAAGTACCCGAAAGCATTGAAGATTTGGTGAAACTACCTGGAGTAGGAAGAAAAACCGCCAATGTGATTGCCTCTGTGGTATACAACCAACCTGCCATGGCAGTAGATACGCATGTGTTTAGGGTAAGTGCTCGTTTGGGTCTTACCACGGCTGCCAAAACGCCCTTGCAGACTGAACAACAATTGGTAAAAAATATCCCTCAAGAATACATTGCAACGGCACATCATTGGCTGATTTTGCATGGAAGATACATTTGCCTTGCCCGAACACCTAAATGCGAGGAATGCAAGATTTCGCAGTTTTGTAAGTATTATGAAAAGAAGCTGAAGCAAGAAAAATAACTACTGCTCAAAGCACTCATGTTTAAATAAAGAAAAAAAAAGCGAATCTTCCATTTATGAATTCTTTAAAATAGTCTTCGCTTTATTTAAAATTCTTCGTATCACAAGGAGATATATTAAATACCTTATACCCTCACCCATTCTTTTTTATTCGGGTCGTATTGTTTGATAACCTTTGCAGGATTACCAACAGCAATTGAATAAGGAGGAATGCTTTTAGTAACAACAGCACCTCCAGCCACTACTGAATGTTTGCCTATGGTAACACCAGCTGTTAATACAGCATTGGCGCCTATCCAACAATCATCTTCGACAGTAATAGTTGCAATCGTTACCTTTTGTTTTGATATAGGAATGTCAATGATTTCATAGCCATGATTTAAACCACTTGAAACTACATTCTGTGCAAAAATCACATTATTACCAACCGTAACAGGGCCAATCACCACATTAGACATACCAATACGAGAGCCACTTCCAATTATCACATCACCTACACCATTGTTTATGGTACAAAAATCTTCTATGGTAGAATTGGCACCTAAAGCAAATTTATTAAAAGGTAAAACATCAAATCTCACCCATTTTTCAACTCTAGAGCCCTTTCCAAAAGTATGTATAAAAGGATTAACCAATTTCACCCAAACCCTTGGCCTAGCTTGGCCTTTGGGTATAAGCATCCAATGCACAAATTTCTTGATTTTGGGGTTTCCTTTTATAAAAGAGGCTAAAGACATAATTTTAAATTTTACAAATTGTTACTTGCCAACGAAGTTAATAGCTTTATATATTTCGGCAACACTATTTTCCCAAGTATGTGAGCGGGCAAATTCTATCCTTGCGTTTCTTTTCTCATCATTATCTTCATCCAATGCTCTTTGTATAAGGGTAAGATAATCTTCTTTTGTTTTTGCTAAGTAGGTAAAATCAGTAAAAATACTCATAGCTTTTGTTTCTGTTGCCACCGTGGCTTTGCCCATGGCAAGGTATTCATCTATCTTTCTGGGATAATTACCGATAGTAGTTTCGTTTAATAATTGAGGATTGATAGCTACATCAAAATAAGCTAAATAAGCAGGCAACTCGTCACCTGTTTTAAGCCCTAGAAAATGAACATTCCCCATCCCATGAAGCTTAGATTTTTTAAAGGCATCATCCTCCGGACCTATCAAAACAATACTCCAATCAGGTCTTTTGGTAGCAATCATTTCCAATAATTCAATATCCAACCTTAAGGAAAACAAAGCTCCAATGTATCCCACAATTGGCGAAGTAATGTTTTTTATATCATCAGGTATAGATGAGATTTTAGATATATTAAAGGCACTCACATCGCAGCCTTGTCCAACATAAAAGGAATTTGGGTTATGTTCTTTAGCAATTTCAGACAAATAAGTAGAATTTGCACAAACCACATCACTTTTAGCCATTAATTCAGGCTCTAATTTACGACCATGTTTATACCAATAATCAACACTCATCATATTATCTCTGGTATAGTAAATACATAAAGCTGGTTTCAATAATTCTTTCAGATGAAAGCTTCGAAACATATCACTATCATTAAACACAATAATGTCCTTAAAATGAAGTTTTTCAATAGCAGTAAGAATCTCAGATGCGAATATTTTATTGTTTTTTTTGTTGATAAACCTAAATAAAAAAGTAAAAGGTAGCCAGTTAACCGATTCAATTATGCAATTTGGAAATAGGTTCCACATATTGTCATTAATCTTTACCAGATTATTCTTTTTATGGTTTATTAAATCCAACCTTTTCTCAACAGGTACCTTGGCCTTATCACGTTTAATTGTAATGCGATCAAGCGGGTAATTTACATATAGAACACGATTATCTTTGGCAAATTCAGCAGCAATATTTTTACAATTACTACCAATATCATTATCCCAAGCCTGCAAGCCCACAACAACTATATCTCTGCCTTTAATTACCATGATTAAAAAGTATTAATAAATCAATTTCATCACAAACGTAAAATAAAAATTTACTTAATAAAAATGTTCAATTTTTAGACACTGCGACATTGCAGGTTAATAACTATAAGACATCCCTATTATATGGAGCATTTACTTTGTGCAAGTTGAATTTAGATAAAATCCTAACCTCAAATTTGATATAAACTATATTTAATTTAATGAAAAATACAAATAAGTTAATGAAGAGTATATTCAGACTAACAATAACTCTCTTGCTATTAAGTGTTTTCGGCAAAGCGTTGAATGCACAGAACAATACCAAGGTAAATGCCGATACAATATTATTGAACCCATCGATTGACATAGAGGACATGTTACCACCTTTGGATTCACTTTACGTCATTGCATTAAAAAACAATCCTTTACAAAGATTGGAACAATCGCAAGCAAATGCAGCGTATTGGAACATCAAGTATGTAAAAGTATTGTGGACACAAGGTCTCGGAGTTTTTTTCAATTATAATTTTGGTAACCTACCATTTTTCTCTGGGCAAATTGTGGCAAATAATGGTGGTACAGAATTCGTTTCCCAATACCAAGGGTATAGGGCTGGTATTAATATATCATTAACGGTTTTTGATTTCATAGGACGCAAACCAAGGGTAAGACAAGCAGAAGAATTATGGGAAGCAACAAAACATAAAAAAGACGTAGAAGCACTTACAACAAAACAAACTCTTACCGATTTCTATACAAACATGATTGGTTGGCAAAAATTGTGGAAAGCAAGAAACGAGGATATGATTCTTCAATTGGTGGCAGTAGGATTGGCTGAGAAAGAGTATAAAGAAGGGTCGATACAAATGAATGAATTTGCCAGACAACGAAATGTATACTCAATTGCTGTGGCAGCAGATGAAGAAGCTAAGAAAAACTATATAAATTTTTACGAAAGACTTCAAGTTACATTAGGTGTTAAATTAACAACTTTAAAACGAAAATAAAATGACTTTTTCACAGTTTATCAGAATCTTAAAACGTAACCTAATTTGGTTGATATTGTTTCCAACCCTAATAGCTGTTATAGTTTACTTTCTAACACAGAGATTGCCTAAGGAATTCGTTTCAGGCACTACAATTTACACGGGTATTGCATCAGGTTATAGTATTTCTTCAACTGAAGGGGCACAATCCACGTTAGATTATTTCGCAGTAACGAATGCATTCGATAATTTGATCACAACCGTGAAATCAAAAAATACGATTGAAGAAGTATCCATAAAATTGTTGGCTCAACATTTATTATTGGAACAACCTGATCCATCCATATTAGGACAAGAAGGGTTTGAGAAACTTCGTGGGCTAGTATCTGAAGAGGACAGGTCACAAATGATTATTTCTGGAAACTTTGCTGCAACAGTGGACAAAATAACAAAGATTAAAAATTCAAGTGGAGACAATATCGTTCTTCAATTGTTAAATACGCCCAAATCATACTATAGCATAGAAACTATATTATCTAATTTAACTTCAGAGAGAAAATCTAGCTCCGATTTCATTGATATATCTTATAAAGCAGGCGATCCAGGTGTATGTGTGAATACAGTTAAATTCTTATCAGAATCTTTTATCACCAAATACAAATACTTAAAAGGTGCTGAAACTATCAATGTAGTTAAATGGTTCGAAGCAAGATTAAGAGAGTCAGCAGGCGAGCTTAACAATTCAGAAAACAAGTTGAAAGACTTTGGCATTAGAAACAAAATCATTAATTATAACGAGCAATCAAAATTCATTGCTGAAGCCAAAGAAGACAACGAAACAGATTACTATAAAGAATTAATGAATTACGAAGGCAAAAAAAGAGCCATTGCAAGATTAGAAGACAAATTAGAATCAAGAGAAATATTATTAAAAAACAATGCGGTTTTAAACAAATTAAGAAGGGAACTATCAGTAGTTAACGAGCAATTGGTTAGATCCAAATTATATTCAAATCCAAAAGAAGATATAACCAGATTGGCGCAAAAAGGAGAAGATTTGAAAAAAGAAATTCGCCTTTATGTTTTACAAGCATACAGCTTAAACAATACGATAGAAGGTGTTCCTCAGCAAAATTTATTGAACCGCTGGTTAGAAGAAATCTTAAGTGCTGATGAGGCAGATGCAAGATTGAATGTATATGTTGATAGAAGAAAAGAATTTGACAGACAATATAGCGAATTTGCACCATTAGGTATGCAAATTAGCAGATTAGAAAGAGAAGTAAGTGTAAATGAAAAACAATACCTTGAAATATTACATGGTTTGCATTTGGCTAAATTACGTCAACAAAACATTGAGTTAAGCAACAACCTGCAAGTAATGGATAATCCAACTTTCCCTCTAAAACCATTATCTTCGCGAAGATTATTATTAATCATCATTTCGTTTGTAACCTCGTTCTTCTTAATCCTAGCCTACTTTGTTACAAAAGAACTATTGGATTCATCTGTAAAAAATACAGCCAAAGCGGAACAATTAACTGGATTGAAAATCTTTAGTGCTTTGCCTGACAATGTTGGATTAAACAACTTATCAATTAATAAAATTGAAAATACATTACTTGATTACGCGGTTTCAAATTTAAAAATTGAAATAGAAAGTGGTGAAACTACAAGTAATAATTATTTAATAACCATTTTAAGTTCAAGAGAGCAAGAAGGTAAAACTTATGCTGGTCTAAAATTAGCTGAAAAATTATATTCATTAGATAGTTCAGTACTATTCATCACCAACGATGAAAGTATTGAAGACTCAGAAACTGATGATAGAAAATTAAGAATAGCAAAATATGATATTACTAGTAAATTATTTGGGGCAAAATCAGTTGATAATTTATTACCGGAATTTTCAAGAGTAAACGGCTCGAATTATAATTTCATAATTTTAGAAATTCCTGCAATAAGCATAAATGCATTACCTAATCAATTGGTAAAAAACTCAAGGTTATCTTTAATGATGCTTGATGCAAGAAGATCTTGGACCAACTCAGACAACTCAATACTAAACCTATATAGAAAAGCTTCGGGCAACGACAACAGAATCATGCTTTGGTTAAATCACGTAGGTACTGACAACCTAGAGACACTAATTGGCAGCAGATATATACATCGCAGCAAAAAAAGAACAAATAATCCTTCAAGGTTATTGACTGAAAATTTGGGTCAACAAGAACATACAACTGAAGAGGTTGAAACTATCTAATTCGATATTGATAAATGGAAGGTATCCTTAAACTAATTAAAAGCAAAAGCTTTGCTTCATTAGCTGGCAACGGCATTGGGGCATTATTAGGGATACTTTCTTTTGCCATTCTCGCTAGGTATTTGCCTGAAAGTGATTTCGGTACATGGATACTTTTTTTAGCTACTTATAGTATTTTTGAGACACTGAGGTCAGGAATGATACTAAATGCTCTCATTAGAAATTTTGCTCAAGCGCATGATGATGAAGAGAAAAAAAATATTGTAGGTTCAGCCTTCATACTTTCATCAATTATTACCACCATTTACTTAATTATTATTGGGGTATTGTATGCAGTTTTTTATGAATTTAACATCCTACTTAAATACCAATACTTTTTTATCTGGTATGCCTTATTCGCAGTAACATCTTTACCGCACAACTTTTCAAGTTGGTATTTAAATGCTAAGCTTGAGATTATTTCAATGAGTGTTGTAAAGCTATTAACACAAGTAATTTTTATTTCTTGTTGTGTTTTATTCTTCTATAATGGAAGCACATTTTTGTCGGTATTTTGGGCATATTTATTATCGCAAATTATACCAAGCCTATATAGTATCCTAAAAGGTTGGGCAGGTGTAAACTCAATTTACCAATACACTAAAAAAAGGATGAGTGAGCTTTTTCACTTTGGAAAATATAGCATGGGAACACTTATTGGTGCTAACTTAATTAGAAACTCTGATAGTTATATCATTGGTGGCATGTTAAATAGTTCGGCAGTGGCCATATACAGTATACCAAGCAGGGTAATTGAAATAATTGAACTTCCAATTAGAAGTTTTGCAATTACCACTTTACCAGTATTAGCAAAAGTATATGCATTAGGTGATAAAAAACTACTTAAATATGAATTCGAGCGCAAAGCTGGTTTTCTATTTTTATTATTATTGCCACTTTCTATTACTTGTTTAATTTTTGCTCCTCAAATCATTTGGCTGATTAGTGGAGATAAATACCAAGACTCAGTCATTTTACTTAGATTGTTTTCAATATACACCGCTATCATTCCTTTAGATAAATTCAGTGGCATTATGCTCGATATAATCAATCGACCAGAAATGAACTTTTTCAAAGTGATGGTTATGTTATTGGTAAATGTTATAGGAGATTATATAGGTATTTTTCAATTTGGAACCGTAGAATCTGTAGCCATAGTATCAACCTTCACTTTTGGAAGTGGAATGATTTTCGGATTCACATTATTAAAAAAATATCTAGACGTTAGTTTTACAAATACAATGAAATTGGGTGTTTTAGAATGCAAAGTAAAATTTAATCAAATAACCAATCGATAAGTGAGACCTCAAGCACAAAAATCGATACTGAGCCAATCACTTATAAGTTTAGGACTTATAGGTTGCTTTTTAATTGCAGGCATTGTAATTGCAATAGTGCTATCTACAGGTAGCTTAAATACTGGATTACAAGTACTGCTCATACCATTCATTATCACAGCTGTTGTGCTAATTTTTGTCAACCCGTATTACGGAATTATTATTTACCTACACTATAGTTTTATTTTCGTAGCTATAACGAGGTATGTGAGTGGTCCCTTAGGCCTCTTTGTTGATATTATCCTATTCTTAACCGTTCTTTCGACATTCACCAAAATTGAATGGAAGTCTCTAAGACAATTAAATACAGGGATATTTTATCTTATAATAACTTGGTTCATTTATACAGTTTTACAGCTTTTAAATCCAGATGCAACAAACCCAACAGCTTGGTTTTATGCTATAAGAGGAATCTCATTATATGCGGCTACTGCAGTGCCTTTAGCGCTTCTACTTTACAACAAACAAAAGGACCTTGAACATTTTATAAAACTAATTCTAGGTTGGTCTGTGTTTGCATCCTTTTGGGGAATGAAACAAATAACGATTGGATTAGACTTTGGTGAACAAAGATGGTTTGATACTATTGGAAATGTTACCCACTTTATTGATGGACGCATAAGAGCATTCTCTTTATTTTCAGATGCAGGACAAAACGGAACCACAATGGCCTACGCATCCTTCATTGCTATGGTGATGGCATTAGGGCCATATGAAAGAAAAAAGAAAATAAGGTACTTATTGATTGGATTGATTTGCTTTATAGGATTCACTATTTCAGCCAGCAGAGGACCCTTATTTGTGGTAGTAACTGGTTTCATTTTCTATCTCTTTTTAATAAAAAGATTTAGGATACTAGCGGTAGGGTCAGTAATTGGTGCATTTATATTTGCATTCTTAAAGTTTACATATATTGGAAATAGTAATTACCAGATATTTAGGCTTAGAACTGCACTTGACCCTAATGATGCATCGCTTTTAGTTCGACTGAGTAACCAAAAAACATTAAGACAATACTTAGAAAGTAGACCTTTTGGTAGTGGAATTGGAAGTTCATATTATTGGGCAAATAAATATTACCCTGGAAGTTTTCTTTCAAAAATACCAGTAGATAGTTGGTTTGTAAACATTTGGGT
>CANHJJ010000024.1 GCA_947460565.1 Bacteroidota bacterium | reverse complement strand
CAGGTGGAGATTTTACACCAAGAAATATGACAGGTGGAGGAGGTTCAGGATTTTTATTTATTTCCGGTCCGAGTAGTAATCGATTTGCCAATAAGTGGGTTTTTTCTGGTGTTGGTCAAGGTGCCTTGAATGTCGTAAATACATGTAACGCCTATAACAGTGGTAATGACATGGGTTTGAATATGAATACTGCTGGGTATTATAGTTTTGTTTTTAATGATGTTGGATATTTCGTTACTAATGCAAAATATTATGTAGCATACACCAACTCTGCACCCATAAATGTTACACGTACAGCCCAAAGGTTAAATTTTGATAGAAGCTCGCAAATTGATATTACCACAAGTGCTAGTCCATCTGCAAATGAGAATATTTTTGTTAGATACACCACCTCAGCAGATTTTTCAAGTACAAATACTAGCTCGGTTGTTCAAGCCACTGGTGGCGGCACCTCTTGGTCCGCAGGTATTCCTGCCCAAGCAGCCGGTAGCATTGTAAAGTATTTCGTTTTCACCTCAACGGTTTCTCTAAGTACTTTAAATTCAATGTCAGAGTTGGATAAATCACTTTCAACTTTAAAGTATGATGATAATTCAGGTTCAAATTATAGCTATACATTAACGAATGCATTTGTTTCAGTGGCTAGTGGAAATTTTAGTGACACTGCCACATGGGGAGCAAGTCAATTATTTTCTGGTGCATCTTATACGATATCTAATTCACATGTAGTTGCTTTGAATCAAGATATGACTGTTTCAAGTCTTACGATTAGTTCAGGTGGAACATTTGATAATAGCAGTTATACATTAAGTGTTTCTGCAAACGGTAGCCTAAACAATAATGGTGCTTATAGTGTAACTTCAGGTAGGTTAAATTACGTTGGTGCGGGAACTTTAGCGGGTTCACAGCCATGTGCATTAAATGATTTGACCATTAATTCTGGGTCATTGGCATTAACTCAAGTGCCTACAATTAATGGTACATTGCTAATCAATGGAGGAAATTTAAGTGCTGCTCCAATTTATGGTAGTGCTTCTACCTTGTCTTATAATGTAACTTATAATCGATTTAACGAATGGGGTGCAATTGGCATTGGTAACATTGGTAGCACTCCAGGTTATCCAAATAATGTAGTGATAAGAAGTGGCACCTTTGAAGTGGCAAATTCAAGCACGCTTGCTAGGGCGCTAAACGGAAGTTTAACTATTAATCTGGGCGCTACATTTAATAGTAGTTCAGCTAATATGACCCTGACTATAGGAACTGATTTAATAAATAATGGAACTTTTACTGCTAGTAATGGAACAGTAGTATTCCCTAGCAATTGTGCTATCAGTGGTAATGCGTCAGTGTTTAATAACATTAGTCTAAATGGTAATACAACTTTAAATAATGTCACAGTTAATGGAATATTAAATTTTAATGCAGGTGCTTCCATTGTCTCAGGTACACTTAACTATGGGTCATCCTCTACCCTGAAATACAATCTATGCCCTTCTTTGACTGGCTCGGAATGGCCAACTAATGCGGGGCCATTTAATATAACCCTTAATAGTAATGCAGGGTCACTTACCTTGAATGGCAGCAGAACCATCAATGGCAGCTTGAATATAGGCAGTGCAAGCACACTTGATGTGAGTAGCTCACATTATACTCTTTCCATAGGTAATAATGGTTCTATCGTAAATAGTGGTACTTTTAATGCTCAATCAGGATTAGTTGTCTTTGCAGGTGCAGCCAATGTAACTGGAAACATTTCGTTTAATGATGTAAGCATCGCTGGGGGTGTAAATTTTGGCCCGAGCACTACCATAAATAATAGATTAATCATTTTACCCAATGGTTATGTGAATACAAATCCATGCACATATGCAGCTAGTTCAACCTTGGTTTATAACAATGGTTCAACCTATGTGGCAGGATCAGAATGGTTGTCAGGGATTACAACTGGAGCAGGAGTTCCCTTTCATGTTCAAGTAGGAAATGGAAATGCCAATTCTGCTTTGTCTTTAGGCAATGCAGCATACACATTAAGAGGTAACTTGACTATTGATACAAGTGCTGGTTCAGAATTATTTATGGGTAATACATCATCTGTAATAAACATAGCTGGTGATTTTATCAATAATGGAAATAATGTAGCCAATCTAAATGCTGGTGCAGGAAGAATAAATTTTAATGGTGTTTCTACTCAAAATATTGGTGGTAGTAATTCTAATTCGTTAGCGTTTAGCTTCAATTCAATTTCCTTAAACAATGCAAATGGATTGGTGTTAAATAAGGCTATTATACTAGGTAGCAGTGGTGTGTTAACTCTGACAAATGGCACCCTTACAACAGACATTACGAACATAATTAGGATAAACAATACTTCTTCATCTGCTATAGTTGGTGCAAGTAATTCATCATACATCAATGGCCCAATTTCAAGGGCATTGCCTTCAAGTTATTCTACTTCAAGTTCATATTTATTCCCAATTGGCAAAGGCTCGAATTATATGCCTTTAACTATGGTAAATCCTAAAACAGGAACAGGCTCAATTATTTTAACAGCAAGCGTTGAAAATACAAACAGTAATGGTTCTGTAGGTTCTATGTTGTCAGTCATAAGTAATACTGAATATTGGCGCCTAACAGCAAGTGGTAATCTTATTAATAGCTCTATTTCATTAACCAGGAGTGCTAGCAATGGAATATACAATGCTATTGCCAAAAGCAACAGCTTGAGTGGCATATACAATTCAATTGGAGGGACAGTTTCATCAAACTCAATCTTGAATTCAGATACCACAAGCGGCAATGATCTATATTTTGTTTTAGGTAGTTTATCTGTAACTACTATTAATGCAAGTGGAGGTATTGTTGCTAATCCAGGTGCTGGTAGTTCGGGATATTTTGGTAGTACCATTACCATCTCAGGAACCCAATTGGCAGGCATCACAGAGTTAAGAATCGGTGGAGCAAATGGAAGGATTATCCCTATTGTGAGTCAAACAGATACAAGCATCACTATTTTTGCACAGGATACAAGTGGAGCGATTTATGTATCTAATGGCATAAGCAGTGTAACAAGCAATGAAACTTATTTGCACCTTGGTTATATTTCAAATTCAAATGGTGATTGGAATACATCAAGTACCTGGTTGGGTAATACCATTCCTCCACTCACTTCATTAGTTTATGTTAAGGACTCTGTTGACTTGTCAACTGCTCTGGTGCAAAGTAATTTAACCATCCTATCTTTGGGTAAGCTAAATATAAATCATGGAGATACATTAAACATAAATAATTTGTCAAATGCAGGTATGGTATATGTTAATGGGGTGCTTTCAATCAATGACTATTCAACTAATTCATTGAATGGAATAATTACTTGTTCAAAAGATGGTGCTATTAATCAATATGATACTTTATCAAATCTTGGAACTCTAAACATGCAAGGTTTGCTTAATATTCTTTCATCAGGAAGGATTTTAAATAATGGTCCAATCTATGCTAATACGTCCAATTTATTTTATTCAACAGCTTCAAGTTATATTAGAGGCAAAGAGTGGAGTGCCATATCTGGCAATGGTTATCCAAATCATATTACCATAAATAATGGTTCGACACTAAATATTGGAACACTTAGTTCTGCCATTGCATTGGCAGGAAACTTAAATTTAGGAGACGGTAATGGTGCTGGTAATTTGAATATGCAATCCGCCAATCAATATATTCAGATTAATGGCAATTTAAATATTGGCTCTAATACAGATACAAGCACTTTAACGCTGTCGAACAGCATCGGTGGTGATATAAAAGTAGCTGGTAATTGGATAAGAAGTGCAAATGGAAAATTTGTGAATAATACCCGAGCTGTTTTCTTTATTGGTTCAGGTTTATCTGAAGTAAATGGGAGTGGTGGAGCCATATTTGATTATTTCATTAGTCAAAAAACTTCTTCAGCTTCCATTAGGTTGATGTCGAATGTTACTGTTTTGGCAAGTGCTTCCGGCAATGCTATTAGTTTATCATCAGGAACAGAAGTTGATTTGAACGGGTTTAGTTTGAATCTGACCAATTCTACTTCATCAAATATTTTGGTTGATGGAGGTAATGCATCAATTACTGGAATTGTTGGTTCGTTGATAAACTTTACAAATGGCGTTAAAACAATTACTTCAAGTAATACAGGTAGGCTGACATTTGGCAGCAATGTAAAATTGGTTGTGAGTAATGGGGGGATAAACTTTGGTATGGATTTAACTATTGTCAATGGATCTTTGCTAATTAATTCAGGTGGGTATGTGTTAAATAATTCATGTATTTATGGCAATGGTTCAACATTGGTTTATAATACAACAGGAACATATACAGCAGGCGCAGAATGGGTTTCCAACCTTTCAAGTGGAACGGGTGTTCCATATAATGTTACAGTGAGTAATAATACAAATCTTAGTTTTGGTAGCATCAATCAGTACAGACAGCTTAGTAATGATATCACAATTGCAAATGGGGCTACCTTATCACTTTCAACCTTGGCAGGGGGTGATTTAAGAATAAAAGGAAATTGGAAAAACGACAATGTTACTGTTGGACAAGGATTGATTCATAACAATCGGGCAATCATTCTTAATGGAGTTGCAAATCAAAGCATGACCAACGAGTCGAATGTGATTACCATAGGTTATTTATTAATTGATAAGCCAAGTGGAACGGCCATCTTGAATGATAGTTTGACATTAAATGGAACTTCTGCTGGTACTGCCCAAGTATTGCAACTAAACAATGTTGGTACTTTAGATCTAAACGGTAAGGTCTTAACTATTTCAGGCAATCAAGTAAGGTCAATCCTTTGCAATGCATCAAGGTTAATTACTGGTTCAAATGGTAGTCAATTGAATTTTCCTTCGGGAACAGGTGTTGCATTAATTGAAGGTGCGGGGACATTAACTTTAGATTCAAATATCATTGTCTCAATATACAAAGGTGTAAATTTTGGATTTAATAAAACAACTATCAAAGGAACATTGAGTATTTATCCCGGTTCGTTTTGTAGCACCAATTCGCCTTTATATGGAACTAATGCTAACTTAATTTATAATACAGGTAGTTATACAACTAGTAATGAATGGACATTGACAAATGTGCCACATATTATTTACCTGAATTTAACCAATTCTTCAAATGCATTAAGCCTTTCAGGAAATAAAATAATATCTGGTATTTTAAACATAAATAGTGGAAATGTTCTTACAAATAATGATACATTGTTTATGAGTGCTGGATCCACATTGAATAGAATTGGTGGCTATGTAATAGGTAATTTGGCAAAGTATTTTGATGTATCATCTATCAATGCTAATATATTTGAAATTGGAACATCATTAGGGTACACACCCATTACAGTTAGCTTCCCAAGCATTAATACTCCTGGTTTTGTAACGTGTAAGTCAAATGATAGCGATTATGCTTTTATTGCTAGTTCGGGTTTGAAACCAACAAAAAGTGTGAATCGAAATTGGTTGATTGCAAGTAAAGATGTTTCACCTATAAATTATAATGTCCTTATAACTTATTTAAGTGCAGATAACGACAATGGTGTTTCATTTAATTTTTACAAGGCTTCAATTTATAGTGGCTCTGCATGGTCATCAAAATTGAATCCTACATTTAGCCCAAACAGCACCACGAGTAGTTTCAGTGGAATTAGTTCATTTGGTAATTTGCAAATTGGAGAAGATAGTACCTCGAGTTCATCACTAACAAGTATTTCAATAAAGGCATATTTGCAAGGGCTTTATATCGGAACAAGTACCATGAATTCAGCTCCATTTAATGCTGATGGGGTAACTCCAAATTCTATTGCAGACACCGTTCAAATTGAGCTGCATGAAGCAATCACGCCTTATTCATTAGCATATTCTACAATTGACACCATTAATACTGCTGGTTTAGCAAATGTGAATTTCCCTATTACAGTAATTGGAAACTCGTATTATGTTGTTTTGAAACATCGCAACTCTATTGCTACATGGAGCTCAATACCGGTTTCCTTTTATGCTAACGGAACTTCATATGATTTTAGTTCATCTGATACGCAAGCATACGGCAGTAATTTAGTTAATGATGGTAATGGAACTTATTTAATTTATACAGGAGATATTAACCAAGATGGTTCGGTTGATTTTAATGATTATCCTGATTTGGATATCGGTAGTTCAAATGGAGATTTAGGTTATTTACCATGTGATTTAAATGGTGATGCATCTATAGATTTTAACGATTATCCTTTGATTGATTTGAATAGTAGTAGCGGAATTATCACACTTACCCCTTAAATTGTTCCAAATGAAAAAAACACTTCTTTTAGCGATTAAATTTTTCAGTGTTTGTTATCTATCTGCTCAGGTTTTGTCCGTGTCGGATAGTATCTTATATGCTAGATATTATAAACCTTTTTTGAACGACAATAAATTTTTTATTTCCTCTTTTGATGGATTAGGAGATAATCATTTTCCAGAATTTAAAAGGGATTGTTCAAACTTAAATGGTGCTATAACCATTGGCGCAAATGCTGTTTGGTCTGGAGGAGCTCTTGGTCTTAATTTATCAGGTAGTGGTATCAATAAATTGGGTATTTGGGACTCAGGAGCCATAAGAGGTACTCATAAAGAATTTAAAAATAGAGTGACTCAAATGGATGGAGCCTCTTCATTTAGCGAGCATTCAAATGGTGTTGCAGGAGTCATGATAGCTTCAGGATTATTACCTTCCGCGAAAGGTATGGCTTATCAAGCAAACCTTAAGTCGTGGGACTATGTGAATGATCGATATGAAATGGCATTGGCCGCAAGTAGTCTATTGGTTTCAAATCATTCTTATGTAAATTTAGCTGGTTGGTATAATACTGGTGGCATTCAATATTGGCTTGGTGATCCATCAATAAACCAAGACAATGATTGGAAGTTCGGATTCTATGATAGTAGAACAGCTACATGGGACAGTATCGCCTATAGTTTTCCAAGTTATTTAATTGTAAAGGCAGTTGGCAATGATAAAGGGAATGGAGTGGCTTCAGGCACCCCCCATTATTTTTGGAATGGATCCTCGTGGATATATAGTACTAGGGTTAGAAATAATGTTGGACCTTATGATTGCATTGTAACTTATGGTACGGCTAAAAATATCCTTACTATTGGTGCGGTTGAGATGTTGCCAAATGGCTATACTGCACCCCCAGTAACTATGTTTAGTGTTAGTAGTTGGGGGCCCACAGATGATGGTAGAATTAAACCTGATCTTGTAACTGGAACTAATAGTACATCAAGTGTTAATAGTATAAATGATTCTTCTTATCAATCAATTGGAGGTACTTCAATTTCATCTGGAACGGCATCAGGTTCCTTGTTATTGCTCCAACAACATTATTTTAACCTAAATAATAGATATATGAGATCATCTACTTTGAAAGGTTTGGCTATTCATACCGCAAATAGATGTAAAACTACTTTTGGACCTAACTATGAGAGTGGTTGGGGGTTACTAAATATCAGTAAGTCTGTTCAAGTTATAGGTGATTCTAACAACAATATAGTCAACGAGTATTCATTGAATAACAATGATACATTTAACATGATGGTATATGTTAATGGGGTTGATACGGCTAAAGCAACCATCTGTTGGACCGACCCCCCTTCAGTGGTTACAGCGCCTGCTTATAATGATACGACTCCCAAATTGATAAATGATTTAGACTTAAGATTACTTTCAATGTCAAACGGACAAGAATACAAACCTTATATTTTGAATCCAAATAATCCAAGTGCAGCCGCCACTAATGGAGATAACTACAGAGATAATGTTGAACAGATATATGGTTCGGGTTTAGCTCAAGGATTTTATAAAATACGAATTAGCCATAAGAGAAATCTTCAAAACAATCAACCACAAGATTTTTCTTTTATTGGCTCAAATTTGACGGCAACCCCTAGTGCAATATCTTTAACAAATTCAAATATACCACTTGTCGATATTTATAAAGGAACTAACAATGCTGTATTATACAAATTAGATGTTTCTGTACTTAAATCTGCTACAGCTCTTAATGAATTGCATTTTACGAGCTCAGGTTCTTATACAGCAAGTGATATTAGTAATTTTAAAATTTGGTATCACAATGATTCTAATTTTAATTCAGGTACTCCTCAACTTTTATCAACCCTTACAAACAATTTAGGTGGAGGTATTCATAACCTAATAGGCCTATCAAAAATTCTAAATATAGGTTCAAATTATATTTTTATCACCAGCGATATTCCATGTACTTCTTCAGGCAGCTCGATTTCAATTAACGCAATTTCAACAAGTGATATAAAGTTTTTTTGGGGTACGGTTTCTGGTACAGTTTTCACTTCAAGCAATATCAATATTTTATCATCTGACATTGGTGCCATAGCAAGTCCATCAACTAGTACTTGTTTTGGAGATGCGGTTACTTTATTTGGAACAGGAGCATCGAGCTATAATTGGGACAATGGCGTTTTCGATGCAGAAGCATTTGTTCCAACTTCAACAAAATCTTATACTGTTATCGGCACTGATGATTATGGGTGTGATTATGATACAACTATTACCATTGTTGTCAATAGTCTGCCAAATGTGGGCATTTCAGTCAATCCATCTATTCATGTTTGCCTCGGTTCCAATGTTACTTTGTCGGGCACAGGAGCTAGTTCTTATCAATGGGGTGGAGGAATTACTAATGCAACATCATTTATACCTTCATACTCTCCGTCAAATTATTTTGTTACTGGGCTTGATTCATTAACTGGTTGCCATAATGTTGATAGTGTTACGATTTATATTAATCCAAGCATTAAGGTAAGTGCTTCTAATGCTGCAGTATGTTTGGGAGATAGTGTTACCTTAACTGCTGTTGGTGGGGTAAGCTACGTTTGGAGCCCCTCGGCAAGTTTAAATGCATCTGTTGGCTCAAGTGTTACTGCGATTCCTCAAACCACAACCACTTTTACTTCTATTGGGACGGATACAAGTGGTTGTCTTACGTCTGATTCAATGACTATTTTCGTTTTTAGTTCTCCGCCAGGAAACCCATCTAGTTTTTTATCAACAAATATTTCGAACGAATCATTTGACTTAGATTGGACCCCAACGGCAAATACAGTGAATTATAGTATTGATGTTTCAACGGATCCAAATTTCAATAACATTTTAACTTCGTACAATGGGTATAGTTTAACCTCAACCCATACCTCAATTTCAGGTTTGACGGCCGGTACAATTTATTATGCGCGTATTAAGTCGGTTAATTCATGCTTCAATTCTCTCTATGTGGTTGATACGATTCTTTTAAAACCAAATCCTCCTCAAATCTTGAATCACACCTTAGTAAATTTAAATGATTTTACTGCAAATTGGACGTCTTCAAATGGAGCGACTTCATATCTATTGGATGTTGCTTTAGATAGAAATTTTACGAATTTTGTCATAGGCTATAACTCTTTACCAGTAAGTGGTACAAATAAATTAGTTAATAACTTAGCTATGTTTACAAAATACTATTTTAGGGTAAGGTCTATTAATCCTGCTGGGATTTCAAGCTACTCTCTCGTTGATTCGCTTAACACCTTATCATTAGATGTGCACTTATATATTACTGCATATTTGGAAGGTTTTTATTTAGGTTCAAGTAATATGATTGCATCTCCGTTCAGTGCTGATGGGGTTTCACCAACCAATATTGCAGATACCATTACGGTAGAATTGCATGAAGATTTTCCTCCATTTTCCTTGGCCTACTCTACACAAGCCCTATTGGAAACTAATGGTTTTTCTGATGTTTTGTTCACTGGAACAGGCGCGAATGGAAATAATTATTATGTTGTGGTGAAGCACAGAAATTCTATTGTTACGTGGAGTGCAATACCAGTTGCAATGAGTAATGCAGGTGTTTCTTACGACTTTAGTTCTTCACAAACCCAAGCTGCGGGAGATAATATGAAAGATGATGGCGCTGGGGTATTTTTGATATACTCTGGAGATATTAATCAGGATGGATCTATCGACTTTAACGATTACCCTGCTTTGGATATTGGAAGTTCAAACGGAGATTTGGGTTACTTGCCTACCGATTTGAATGGTGATTCGTCTGTAGATTTCAATGATTATCCTCTTATTGATGTCAATGGTAGTTTGGGTATAATCGAACTTACTCCTTAAAGTTGTTTAACGTAATTTTAGGAAGAAGTTTTTCATGAGCATTCCGGCTTCATCGGCCATAATGCCTTTGATTACTTCTGTTTTTGGATGAAGTAAATTTCCTGCTTTGCTAAAACCCCTTTTCTCATCTGAAGCACCATAAACCAATGTGCCTAGTTGCGACCAAAAGATAGCTCCTGCACACATTACACATGGTTCTAATGTAACATACATGGTACATTCGTTCAAGTACTTTGCCCCAAGGTAATTGGCTGCAGCTGTAATGGCTTGCATCTCAGCATGCGCAGTTACATCATTTAATCTTTCTGTTAAGTTATATCCTTTGCCTATTATTTTGTTATCTGAAACAATGATGCAACCCACTGGCACTTCATTTTCTTCGTAGGCTTTTTCGGCTTCTTTCAAAGCCATGTTCATAAAATATGAGTGTGAAAATAGTTCCATTAGATGCTTGATTTTAAATTGTCTATTTTCCTAATTCAATCATATTAACCAACAAACGATAGGCTCCTGGCACCCCAGCAGGTAACTCACGGAAGAAAACCAAACCTGAATAAATGAAATTTCCTTTGCCATGTTTGGCAATTATCAAACTGCCTTTATTGGCTTTCTCGTCAGGGTCGGCCATGCTAAGTGGCATCTCATATTTTGCATCCACATCTCCTGCGGTATAAATACAACGCTCTTGAATCCATCCTTCAAAATCCGCTGTGGTAATTTTATTAGGTGTATTCAAAACAGGATGATTAGGCAATTCAAAATTTACAACGGCATTTTCATCCGTAACCCTATCACGTGTTATTTTGAAAGGGTATGGACCAATATCTCCTTTAAATGGACCAACAAAACTATTGGTATTGTATTGAACAATCAGGTTGCCACCATTGCTTACATATTCCATTAGTTTTTGTTTGTAGGTGCTTAGTTTTTCATTGGTGTTGTAGGCTCGCACGCCTGTTATGATAGCTTCAAATTGCGATAAGTTTTCTTTGGTTAGCATATCATCCGTAATGGTAATTACTTCATAACCCAATTGACTTAAACAGCTTTGTACTTCATCACCAGCACCAGGAATATAACCTAGGCGTTTTAGCTTTTTGTTTACATCCAAACGAACCAATTTGGCTTCAGCTTCTGGAAACAAAGTTTGAATAGGTATATGGTCGTATTTGATTTCTTTGATGCCTTGGCTGTATTCAACGCCATCTATTTCGGCAATGAATTTGATGATAGACTTCTCGACTCCGCTCGAAGTGACAGTGATTGGATTGATATTAAATGTTAATATTTGTTCCTCGCCTTTTTTAGCTAAACTAATATTAGAGAAATTAGGTTGTATAGTCCAACCGAAAGGTAAGTTAGCTTTTACTTTGGTTTGAATACTATCTCTTCCAGCTCTTACAATTACTTTTATTTCTTTGGGTTTGCTATCAGAAAATACAACACTCTTTTGCTCTAGGTTTAACATTACAGGTGGTGTAATTACCAATGGTCTGTATAGTTCACCCTTTTCTGGGTCAACCCATTTGTATGATAAAGGACTATTTAAATAGAAGTTTTGTTTGTAGTCGTTTAGTCCTAATCCGATTGTTTGCTTGAAATTAAAGTCATTCTCAGGGAGAATTCCTCTTTCTCTTGAAATGCTGAAGAGATTGTTTGATATGGACTTTGTTAACCAATGAATTTTATTCAAACTGAGTTGTTCCTCAATGGTATAGTTAGAAAGCAAAAACTTCGCCTCTTTATAAATAGAAGGAATGCTATCTTTAAAATTGAAGATATTGTTGTTGTTGATTTTTACTCCATCACTAAAACTTCCATCAAAAAACCAATCGCTTAAAGGATTTATATTATAATGTCTGTTTATACTAGTTGTAGTTATTAAATTTCGCCCAATAAGCATGAAATCAATAGGTATGTTTTCATTTATGCTGAATGCATATTTTGGTGAAGTTACATCAAAAACAAAACCTTGTGTCAATGCTATAATCTTACAAGTTTGTTTGTCTTTATTATTAATTTGTTCAAGATTGCTTTTGTCATATTTTAATGCTTCTGAATTAATTACCTGGTATAGTATTTGTCGAAGCTCGTTCAGATTTACAGTTGACTTGTTTGGACTTTCAACCTTATATTCTTTAATAACCTTATCAATCATTTTTCCAATTTTTTCGCCACCCTTCACTCGTTTCCAACTAAAATCCATTCCCTCAAAAATATCTTTCAATCCTGTGGTATCGCCTTTCAAAGGTTTAAAGTATTCAAAGTATTCACCTCTTTGTTTGGCACTGCCAAAGCCTTGGCTTTTATGCATGCTGCGGCTTTCGGCAGCAATCTCGCCATAGCTTTTACCTAATAAAGGATTGTATCCACCCACATCTAATTTTATCAAACTACTTAAGTCGGCATTGGGGTTCCAAAAACGAGCGCCACTGTTATAAAACATCCTGCGTGTTTGCCACACATCCACATATTTTAATTGCTCTGGAAAGCGAGTAGGGTCGGCAGCTGCATCAAAGGCCTCTTCAGCCAGAATGGCTGATGCTGTGTGATGTCCATGCCCTCCACTTCCATCGGTTGCAAAACGTGTAATGATGATATCGGGTCTGAAATTACGAATTACCCATACCATGTCAGAAAGCAAAGAATCTTTGTTCCATTTACTAAAAGTTTCTTTGGGCGATTTGCTAAAACCAAAATCATAAGCCCGTGTAAAAAACTGCTCGCCACCATCAATTCTGCGAGCTGCCAACAATTCTTGTGTACGAATTACACCCAACTCTACTCCTTGCTCTGGGCCAATTAGGTTTTGTCCACCAT
>CANHJJ010000023.1 GCA_947460565.1 Bacteroidota bacterium | reverse complement strand
CTGGGTTTTGCTACCGTGTTGCCAAAAGCAATATAACCAGCTATGTTATTAGTATTTGATGTAAGCACTAAATCACCATTGCCCCAATAAGGGTTGAAACTTGTACCTAAACCACCAAAAGTAGCACTACCGCCTTGTTGATTGGTTAAACTAATATTTACTAAATCATAAGGTGATGATAGACCTGGAGATACATTGCTAATAGAAACAGTACCACCTGTAGTTGTACAAGTAGTTGGGCTAGTAGAAGCTACAGTTGCTGTAATATCTGGTGTATAAGTAATGGTTGCAGTTCCTATTTGAAAAGTATTTGAGCAATGAACCCCATTGCTTTTACGAGCAAACACGGTATACTGCCCAGGGGCTACCCCAGTTAATGTTGTAGCTGAAGTAAAATTAGCATTACCATTACCTAAAAAATATTGAATATCGTTGTCTTTAATCACTACATTTTTTACAGAATGGTAATTGGTTGACCCTCCAGTTCTTGCAGCAAAAGCATATTGCCAACCGCTTTTGTTATCAGTAGCATAAGCTGCTGGCAATTGGTAGTTGCTACAAATAGTAATACCACCATGCACAATGGTTATTTTTCCATCTTGTGTTACCGTTATAGCAACTGATTTATAACTACCTGCATTTATGGTTGCATTATAAGATTGAAGCACAGTTTTATTATAATAAATTTTAATGGTATTGCTATAATCGCTAAAGCCAACAGCCAAACCACTGTTTACCATTCCAGATTCTGCGACACCTGCAGTACCTACAGTATTTAATACCCCATAGTTAAAGCTCAATCCATCTCCTCCATTTCCTCCTCCTACAAACACATCATAGTTTGCAGAAAATGCATTGGGTTGTGCTTCATTTGTACCAAAAGCAATAAAACCCGCTTGATTATTCTGATTTTGAGTAAGCACCAAATCACCAGCACCAAAGTAAGGGGTAAAAGAAGAACCCAAACCACCAGTATAAGCACCACCAAGTTGATTGTTAGTTAGACTAAGATTTACTAAATCGTATGGAACAAAATTATGCGTTACATTGCTAATAGCAATAGTACCAGTACCTGTGCAAGTAGTAGGATTAGTAGGGGTTATTGTTGCAGCAACAGATAAAGCAGTGATAGTTTGAGTACCTATACTAGCTGTTGTATTGTAACCGTGAGCATTATAAGCAGCATTACCAATTCTGGCATAAGAGCCATAAGTACCAGGGTTTAAACCAGAAAAATTATTATTTGTAGTAAAATTGGTACCATCTAAACTATATTCCCAAGGTGTTTGATCTCTTATAACTACATCATTTACTGCATGCAAATTGTTTAAGCCACCACATCTTGCAGCAAAGCCGTATTGCCAATTGGTTTTATTATCGGTAATATAAGCTGCTGGTAATTGGTAGTTGGTGCAATAAGTAGTACCTCCGTGGGCAATCGTAATTTGTCCACTTGTGTTAACAGATATAGAAACTGATTTCCAGTTACTATTATTTAAAGTGCCATTTACATTATAAGCTTGAAGTTGCACTTTGTTATAATAAACTATTATTTTATTACTATAATCATTAAAGCCAATCGCCAAGCCACTATCTATCATGCCAAATTCTCCATAGTTTCCAGTACTAGTGTTTACTTTGCCATAGTTAAAGCTAGTACCATCTGCACCGTTTCCATTACCTACATACAAGCCAAAATTGGCACTAAAAGAAACAGGTTTCAATGTGGTTTGAGCAAAAGTAATAAACCCCCTTTTGTCATTGCTAGGCGGTGTTAGTAGGACATAGTGCGGATTACCAGCAGTAAATGTGGGCGTATGGTTTTCCCCTCCCACTACTGCACCCACAGGCAAAGAAGATAAATCGGAATTTACTAAATTGTAGGGTGCTGCACTTGTTGCAGTATTAATTGTTATGCTACCCGTCCCCGAACAGATAGCAGAAGTTGAAGTAACACTACCCGTTATGGTTGGTGGTGTTTGAGCCTTGGCAAATGCGCCAAGAAGCATCAGCATGACTGCTGTCCAAATGGTTTTAAAGTTTGATTTCATTTTTTTAGTTATGGTAATAGTTTAGGTGTCAAAATTCGTCATAGCACTTTAAGTAGCCTACAAGGGTTAACCCTTGTATCTTGAAAGCCCTATTTTTAGGGGTATTGACACCTTTTAAATTAAATACTTTTGAATTTTATGAATAGTAATTTTCAGAAGCCAAAATGTATTGTTAAGTATGTTATACTTAGTATTATTAGTTTGCTATTATTTATTGATAATGTTAAAGCTCAAACAAAAGCTGAAAAGGAATTAAAGGAAATTGTTTACAGTTATAATAACGCACTTCAGTATGACTCAGCCATCCTAGTTATTAATAAGTTTATAAATCAAAATAATAGTAGCAATCAAAACAAGTTTTATGGTAACTTATTCATGTCTTTTATATACAAAAGATTGCAAGATTATGCGCAAGTGAATAAATATTTGGATATAGCCATTAAATATGGTTTACAAACCAAAAACAAAGATTATTTTATAGCTATTTACAATTGCCAAAAATCATTTGCTTATTTTGATGTTAGTGATTTTTCAAAGGCTGATAGCATGATGCAACCATTTGTAAAAAGTAATTACAAGTATTTAGAAAATGAGGATAGAGGCGTATTGATGGTGCAGCAAGCCTTTATATACCTGCGGAATAAAAATTTTGAAGATGCCGCTAAAATGTATAAAGCTGCTGAAATTTTTATGCAGCAAAACTGTCCTTGTGATTTGCCAATTGTTTATGCAAATGCAATACAATTGTATGAAGCCAGAAAGCAATATGACAAAATGGAGGAATGCTACAAAAAAGGGGTGGCTTGTGCAGATAGCTGTGGAATATTAAAATATAAGATGATGTGCACCCAAAACATGTATTATTTCTATCGTAAAAATGGATACTTTGAAAAAGCCATCTATTATTGCCATAGATGGGATAGCATGAATATGATATATAGAACAAATCAGAATATTATAAAACTAAAAGAAATAGACCATCAACTAAATGAGAAGTTAAAAGAAGCGATCATAAGTGAGCAAAACGCTATTATTTTAAACAACAAAATATATGTTAATAAGATTATAATAAACGTTTTAATAATTGGGTTTTTCATTTTAGTAATTGTTTTTGTCCGGGAGTATAGGATAGGTAAGGTAAAGCGTAATCAGCGTATGCAATTCACAAAACAGCTGTTGACAAAAATAGAAGAAGAAAGGAAGCGAATTGCAAGCGACTTACATGATGGCATAAGCCACGATTTGATTTCACTAAAAAATACCAAACAACATTTTCCTGAGCATTTAGATAATGATATTGATACAATAATTGAAAACATAAGAAGCATAAGTAGAAATTTGCACCCTGTTATGTTTGAGAGAATTGGACTAAAAACCACCATTGAACAAATGCTTGAGAGGATTCAAAGTGTAAATCGTTTCTTGATTACCTCTGATATTTCATATAATAATAGTTTTGATACCAATATAGAATTACAACTATTTCGCATCATTCAAGAAGCATGCACTAATATGATAAAACATTCGGATGCTATTGCTGGCAGGGTTTCAATAACTGATGGGCAGAGAATACTGAATATAATTATAGAAGATAATGGAAAAGGATTTAATGTGAGTCAGAAAATAAATGATAACAATTCCTATGGAATACATAATATTATATTAAGAACAAAATTACTTGGAGGGAAAATTAATATTGAATCTAACCCAACTGGTACAAAAATAAATATATCAATACCAAATAATCCTGATGAATATTTTAATAGCAGATGATCACCCACTGACATTATTGGGAACAAAAAACTATGTTGAATCAATCGGCTATAAAGTGGATTGTATCTGTTCAAATGGCATAGCGGCATACAACAACCTTTTTACTAAAAAATTCAGCCTTGCGATTTTGGATATAAATATGCCCGGTATGGATGGCTTAGAATTGCTTGAGAAGATATACCAAAACAAAATCCGCACTAAAGTCATTTTACTTACCATGCACCGTGAAGTCAGCATATATAAAAGAGCTAATGAATTTGGTGTTTATGGATATTTATTAAAAAATCACTCCGAAAGTGAGTTGGAATTATGTATTCAATCTGTGATAAATGATAAGCAATACATCAGCCCTTTAATTACCCATGAGCTTGTTTTCGATACCCTTGAAAAGAAAGAAGATGTTAGTTCAATTCTAACCTTAACAGAGAAAAAAGTATTAGAAATGGTGAGCATGCAGCACAATACCAAACAAATTGCAAAACTCCTATTTATTGCTGAAAAAACGGTTGAATGGCATAGAAGAAATATTATTGAAAAACTAGGATTACCTAAAGAGAAAAACGCTTTACTTCAGTGGGCTATAAAAAATAGTATTCATCCCTAGCAAAAAAATAAAATGCCTAGTTATAGGTAGGCATAAGATATATCCAATCCATATCTTCGTAGCGAAGTGTAAGACACAGCAATTACATTTTTTCATAGTTAGGTTAAACGGAGTTATTTTATAACTCCGTTTTCTATTTAATGCACCCTTCAATTGGTTAGTAAAAACTTTTTTGCAAAATCTTAGTTTAAATCTTTCGTATGAATGAACGTATAAATCGAATAAATAACTTGCTAGCGCCTTTAAAGCAACAAATTGTAAATCATAAACTATATAATTCAATCAAGACAATTGAAGATTTGCATGTGTTCATGGAATTTCATGTTTTTGCGGTATGGGATTTCATGTCCTTGCTCAAATCACTGCAGAATAATTTAACTTGTACAAGCACCCCTTGGGTTCCTATTGGGGATGCCGAAACCCGATTTTTAATTAATGAAATTGTGGTAGGAGAGGAGTCTGATGTGGACATGGATGGAAATCGAAAAAGCCATTTTGAATTGTATATGGATGCGATGAACCAAGCAGGAGCTAATACAGAAACAATTTCAAAGTTTATTGATAGCATAAGAGAAAATAAGAGTGTAAAGCAATCCATTCAATTATGCAATGTGCCTCATGCTGCTGAAGAGTTTGTTAATTTTACTTTCAATACCATTGCCAGTTTTAAAAATCATCTATTGGCCTCTGTATTTACATTTGGTCGCGAAGACTTAATCCCTGATATGTTTTATTCGATCGTGGCAGATATTGATAAAATAAGTCCTAATAAAATTTCCATATTTAAATATTATTTGGAACGACATATAGAAGTTGATGGAGGACATCATGGATTACTAGCCTTGCGCATGGTTGATAATTTATGTGGTGTGGATAATATCCTATGGCAAGAAGTTGAAAGCATAGCTATTCAATCTTTGCAAAAGAGAATTGAATTATGGGATGGAATTTACGAGCAATTAAATAATAAGACAGTTGCTAGGTAAATTATTTTTAGGTAGGTTTTGTAAAGTACTTATTTGGTATGCAAATACTTGCATAGAATAAATTGGTTTCACATTGCACATTGAATTCATAGTCGTAATTCTCGCAATTTTTTTACATTTAAAGAGTCCAATTCCCAAACTATTTTCAATCTCCTTATGGAATTTTTTACAAGCTCTAATGTCCTTGGTTTTAAATCTACTTATGTTATTGCATTTGTTTGACACTTCAAAAAATATGGCACCACTTTGATTTTTTAAAAGGCTTACCTTTATTGTGCTTGTTCCATATTTCATTGAATTGCCAATGAGTTCATCAAACACATATTTGATTAGTTCAAAATGTCCCTTCACGCTTGAAATTTCATCGGCTGTAACTTTGCATTCAATCTCATTGTTCTTGAAAATAAATTTCAATTTATGAATAGCATCATATAGAATTAAGCTCAAGTTAGGGTTGGTTTGTTCAGGATAGTTAAACTCTTCAATAAATTTCAATTTGGCCTTTATCATCAACTTTTGAATATTCCTTATCAATGAATAACTTGATGATGAATTTTTAGTTGAAACAATCCTAGCTCTTTCCCGGCTTAATTCATTTTGGTCGTTAATTAAAATATTTGCTTTGTCAATAAACCCATTAAGTGGGTCTAAATATTCGTTTTTGAAATTGTATGATAATAAGCTTGGTACTATAATGCCAAATCTGATATGCGTCTAGATTCAATATTTCGTTGTATTTCCAACCTTGATTGAATAGCTTTGATAATGGTTTCAGATGTAAAGGGTTTCGTAATATAATCATCTGCACCTTCATTTATTCCTCTTCTAACATCTGAAGGGTCAGCAAATGCAGTTAAGAAAATAAATGGAATCTTATATTTTTCATTATCATCTTTAACAATTTTCAATATATCATAACCCAACATATCTGGCAACATGATATCACATAAGATTATTTGTGGTTTTTTCTCTTTGATATATTGTAAGCCCAATGAGCCATTGTTTGCTACAATAACATTTATGTTATTTAAATTAAGAATGGTTTCCAATACATGTGCAATTCCCGGATCATCCTCAATTACCAAAACTAGTTCATCCTTTGGTGTCTGCATGTTTTGTATCGTTAACATTATTAATAGGTATATAAGTAGTGATTGTTGTTCCTTCACCCACTTTGCTATCTAGTTCAATCCTTCCATTGTGGGTTTGTATGGCATGCTCAACAATCATAAGTCCCACACCAGTTCCTGAAATATTGCCTACATTACTTGCCCGATAAAATGTTTGAAAAAGATTTTCCATATCTTTTTTAGGAATCCCGATGCCATAGTCTTTCACGCTTATTTTTAATTCATTTGCAGTTTGTAAAACTTCTAAAATAGGGGCAGGCTTATTTGGTGAATATTTAAAGGCATTTTCAATCAAGTTTAGAATCACATGCCTCATTAAATTTTTATCAAGTTGAACTTTTCTACCGTCCTCTTGCACCCGATAATCAATACTTCTTCCATCTTTGTAGGTAGAATAATTCTCCGTAACAATTTTTTCGATGTATTCTTTTATATTGACTGGTTCTGGTTTGAACTTTATTTTGCCAGATTCAATCTGACCTACAATTAACAAATCGTTGAGTATGTCAGTTATTCTGTTTACTTCAGCAAGAATTTTAGTGGTATAGTTTTCAGGTTTTATTTTTTGGTCCAAATTAGGCTTACTAAGAATCATGTCGATTATTTCTGCTGACGACATGATAACAGCTAGTGGCGTCCTTAATTCGTGTGATGTGATATTTATAAAATGTGATTTTAAATTATTGAGCTCTTTTTCTTTATGAATAATGCTTTTTAAGTCATTTTCACGCAATTTTTGAAGAGTAACGTCCGATATTCTGCCAATTACACAATCTCCATCTACAGGGTTGCTAGAAAACCAAAAGTAGTAATCGATGTATTTTATACTTTTATCTTTAAATTCAAATGCAAGGATTCCATTTTCACTTGCTTGGTTAGCAGCTACTTTTTTAAATAACTTGTATAGGTTATCAATACTTTTGTTTGTTAAATTACTAACAGTTTTAAAATCAAAATAACCCAATAAATTATTAACATCACTTTTTATGATATCCAATATGGCATGATTATAAAAAATGAGTTTGCCGTCAACGCCTATTTGGAAAACCCCATCTGTTAATCCATTGATAAGTTTTTTAAACCTAAGATTTTGATTTTCGATAAATATGGCAGTCTCATACTGGTCAGTTATATCAATACCATAGCCAACCACATAAGTCAATTCATTTTGTTTATTGTAGATAGGATGAAAAATTCTTAATACATATTTTATAGTACCATCAGGTTTTTTAACTTCATCTACCTTCTGAAAAGGTTTGTGATTATTTACAGCTTCATTGAACCAAGATCTTCTCAAATTTGCAAGTTTGGAGTCAATATTTTTATGCTCACAATATTCAAAATCATCTTTACCTATCAACCAATTTCTAGTTTCTTCATTTTCAACTGCAATTCGATTTAAGTATAAGTATTTGTGCTTGTCGTTAAAGATTGCAATATCTGCGGGTATTTCGTCTAGAATATTTAAGTAAAATTCTTTTTGTCGCTCAATTTCAAGCGATTTTTCAACAGTAATTGTAACATCTTGGTAGACCCAAACATTATCATAGGATCCATTTTCTAAAAAAAAAGCCGAGTACATTCTTTTAAAATAGGTGCCATTCGCCATTTGAATGATTTCATCTGTTGGCAAACATTTTTTTGGGATATCGATTATGTCGAATTCAAATTTATCAGGGTCGGCAAATAAATGCTTTGCATATTTTGCATTCAATGCACAATCGAATCCTACCATATCTTCTGGTTTTGAATCAATTTGCATAAATTCAACAAACTTTTGATTGGTAAATTTAATCTTCCTATTAGCATCCTCAACCAATAGCCCCATACCAGACATATCAAATATTTTATTGATGCTGTTGATATCCATTTATGTCAGACATTTTATTTTTTATTGGAACAAAATTGGGTTGTGAATTAGCTAGGCTATCATTCATAGGAGGTTTTCTATGAAATTTTAAAGGAATTATTTATTTCTGCAATCAGTTTTGATTTTGAATTAACATCCATTTTATGGTATATGTTTTTAATATGATGATTTACTGTGTGATATGATATTTTTAGTTTTTCGGCTATTTCATTATAAGACATGCCTTGTCTAAGAAGTTCAACAATTTCGCTTTCTTTCATGGTGAAAGAATAGGTCGTTTTAATTGAACTGCTTGGCTTTCTGCTATTATTTATTAAGTTAAGCAGTGATGTGGTGGCCACTGGGGATAGGAAACTTCCATCTTCAAAGGTTTTATTCATCGCCTTAATCAATCCTTCCATTTCGAATGGTTTGTTAACATAGCCTTTAGCACCATTTTCTAATGCTTTTAATATGTTTTTTTCATTCAAATCTCCCGTCATAATTAATATGTAGGTATCAGGAAATTTTTGTTGTAAGCTTTCTAAGTTATCTAGGCTATTTTCCCCTTTTAGATGAATGTCTAACAAAATAATTTCCGGCTTTATACTTAATTTTAAATTGTTTAAATTTTCAATTGATGATACATCAAAAACACTAAAATAATTATCAGAAAGATTAATGTAATCTGCGATATTCGTTCTCAGTGAGATGTTATCTTCAATAATTCCAACAGGTTTAGGGTACTTTTGCATTTATATTATTATTTATCTATACAAATTTAAAATATAGCTATAAATAGATATAACTATAATTAGTGGTAAAACTAGGGATTTATAATTGATTTTTTTTCAAATTGTTAAGAATTCCACATAAAATTTTTACAAACATTTGTTTATTAAATACCTACACTGTTATTCAAAACGATTAATCTCAAATAATTTATCAGGCTAATTTCAACTAATTTCTCTACGAAAGTTTAAAATAATTACTTTTGTAGAATAATTCTAAACAAGATGAATGAAGTAAAAGATTTTTTGAATGTATATGCTGAGCAAACTCCTAATCCAGAGACGATGAAGTTTGTTTTTAATAAAATGATTTTGCCAGATGATGCCCTTGATTTTCCGAATCAAAAAGCAGCACAGGTTTCACCTTTAGCCAAAAGTTTATTTGAATTCAGTTTCGTAAATGGCGTTTTTATTATGAATAATTTTGTTACCATTACCAGGGTGGCCGGATCCGAATGGGAAGAAATTATTCCAATATTAAAAGAATTTTTGAAAGCCTATGTGGAAGCTGACGAAACCATTGTGCATAAAACAGATAGGTCAAGCATTCCGGGTGCGGATAATATTATTGTGGCTCAAATTTTAGATATTTTGGATACTTATGTGAAGCCTGCTGTTGAAACAGATGGAGGAATGATTAGTTTTAAGTCGTTTGAGGACGGTGTGGTTACAGTGCAAATGAAAGGTTCGTGTAGTGGATGCCCATCTTCAACTGTTACGCTGAAACGCGGAATTGAAGGCATGCTAACCCGCATGATTCCTGAAGTGAAAGAAGTTGTGGCAGAAGCAGTATAATACACATAACAACTAAAAAAAGCCCATTTGGAAATTTCCAAATGGGCTTTTTTTATTCATTTAATTGGGAATAGTTTGTCAAAAAAATCTAATAATTTCTGTTTTTCCAATCCATTTTTTTTGCAGAAAAATAGAAAGCAAGTACAGCATTGCTGCTAATAATATAATAGGGTTCTAACAGCAATAAATCCAAGTATCTGGTTTTAAGTTTAAGCCTACTGTTAAGTAATATAATCACAACGGATTGAACTATAAATTTTATTGCCCACATCACTAAGGCAGATTGTAAGGAGAAGAAGGCTAGAATAAAAACCATTAGATAGAATGAGCCAAATACCACGAATATAAACTTCCAAACTATGCTTAACTCTCTTGCGCCAATGAGCCATCGCTTACGCTGATGCAGGAAATGATTGAATTGGGTTTGGGCATTTGAAAAATTCAAACTTTCAACTTTTAAAGTGTTTTTTGTTTGATAACCTGCTTTGCGAAATGTGTCGAACAACTTGAAATCCTCAGTCACCGAAAAATCAATATTTTCGTATCCACCCACCTTAAAGTAGGCCTCTTTGGTAAATGCCATATTGTTGCCTACCGCTGTGCCTTTCAAACCCAATTTATCGAATGCTATTAATAATCCTGAAGAATATAGCCATTCTATACCTTGCATTCTTTCAAATAGAGTTTCCCCCTTCACGATGGTAGTGCCCGAGACAATGGCAATATTTGGATTGTCAAATTCATTTACTAAAGTCATTAACCAATCTGTTTTAACCGCTATATCGGCATCTGTTACTGCAAATATTTCCCCTTTAGCAAAATGCGCTAAATTAGCTAAGACATTGGCCTTAGCCTTTGCTTTGCCCAAGTTTTCTGTTATTGGAATGAGTTTGAAATTGGTTCTAGATTGAATCAAATTTTGAACTATTTCAGCGGTATTGTCGGCTGAAGAGTCATCACCTATCAATACTTCAAATTTGTTTTGTGGGTAGTTCAACTCAAAAAGACTTTCGATACATCTATGTATTTGATGTGCTTCATTCCTTGCAGGAATGAGGATGCTTATAAAAGGCAACTTGTTTAATTCATCATTTGTTACATATTTCCTTTTTTGTTTTTCTTCATGGTTTTGTAAGGTAATACAAAGTGTAACTTGTATTAAAACAAAAACATATACAAAAAAAATGGCGATGAGTTCTAAGTAGAGCATGCTTATTTGTTGGCTAAACTATCAAAGGAATAACCAAGTTCACTAAAATGCTTTAGCAGTTGCGGTAATAGAATTTTTAAATTCTTTTCGGCTTTTTCACTGTCGTGGAAAACAAAAATATGACCCGCACTTACATTTTTTTTCATGGCATTCAAGCTTTGTTCTATATCAAGCATAGGGTCGAAATCTCGGCTAAGCCTATTCCACATCACAATTTGATAGGATTTTTTAATGTGATTCAGTTGTGAAAGGCTAAGTTTACCATAAGGAGGTCTAAATAAATTAGAGTCAATATACTTGGCACATTCTTCAATGTTATCCAAATAGCTTTTGTTGTTGTGCTTCCAACCGTTTAAATGATTGAAGGTGTGATTGCCAACAGCATGCCCTTCATCCAATATTAGCTTATAAGTTTCAGGGTATTTACTGACATTATCTCCTACACAAAAAAAGCTTGCTTTGGCTTGGTATTTAGCCAATTCATCCAATACCCATGCTGTTATGTCAGGATGTGGGCCATCATCAAAAGTAAAGTACAATTTCTTATCATTGGTTTTTACCTTCCATGTGCAAGATTTGCCCATTAGTTGAACTAATTGTGGTATTGTGTATCGAAACATTATTTTTGTTAACGTTAAGCAAAAATAGTTTTAGCCATTAAAATAAAAACAAAACTTTGAAAACATTTATCAAAATTAGCATTAGCGCTTTTGCCCTTATCTTTAGCACCAGCCTGCAAGCCCAAAAATCTTGGACTTTGGAGGAGTGTATTAATCAGGCCATCAGTAGCAATATCCAAATTCAACAGCAGTCGTTGCAGACCCAAAGTGCCAAAGCTGATGTGTTACAAAGTAAATTACAGGCAGCTCCAAGTGTTAATGGCTCTGCTACCAATACTTGGCAAACGGGTTTCAATATCAATCCTAAAACCAATTTACCGGAAGAAAATTTAGCTTTTAGAACCAATTCATTTGGGGCCTCAGCCAATATGCCTTTGTTCAATGGCTTTCAAACGGTTAATAATATGCGTTTGAAAGAAAGTGATTATAAGGCAAGCCAGTTTGATTTGGAGAATACCAAAAATACAATTAGCCTAAATGTGGCCAATGCTTATTTATCGGTTTTACAACAAACAGAGATTTTGGCAGCTTCTAATTCACAAGCTGATGCCACTAGAAAAATATTAGAAAGACAACAAAAATTATATGATTTAGGCGGTTTGAACAGAAGTAAATTATTGCAACTAAAAGCTCAATTATCCAATGAAGAATATGCCATTATTAATAATCAGGCTAATTTAAACCAAGCATATCTAAATCTATGGCAATTAATAAATGTTGACCCTAATGATAAAAATACCATAGAAAAGCCTAATCAACTTACGCTTGATGTGAAAGATGAATTGAAAACGGTGGATGCCATATACAATGAATTTGAAAAGCGTAGTCCAGATGTGGTAGCTGCACAACATCGCCTTCGTTCTGCAGACTTGCAGCACTATGTAGCCCTTGGTGGTCGCAGTGTGAGATTAAGTTTAAGTGGAAGTTTGAGTTCGTTTTATTCTACATTAAGTACCCAAAGTACGGGTACTCCTGTTCTCACTAATATCCCATTTGGTGTAGATAAAAATGGTGACCCCGTTTATATCCAACAAGGAATTTACTCCGGCTCCGAAACAGTAGGTTTTTCAGATCAGTTTAAGAAAAATTTTGGTACCAGTTTAGGTATTAATTTAACGGTTCCCATTTTCAATGGATGGAATGTAAATACCAATATCCAAAAGGCAAATATCCAACAGATGAATGCCAAACTAAGCGAAAAGCAAGTGAAGTTGAACGTTTACAAAAATGTAAACCAATCTTATTTGAATTTTAAAAATGCCATCAAGCGTTATGAAGCTTCGCAAGAGACAATGGATGCCAATAAAGAGGCTTATGAAATTAGCGAAAAACAGTTTGAATTAGGTGCATTGAACATAAGTGATTATATTTCATCAAAAAACAGTTTCAATAAATCTCAAAACGATTATTTACAAGCCAAATACGAAGTAGTGTTTAGGCGTAAAGTCCTTGATTTTTATGAAGGAAAACCATTGAAATAAATTAAGAATTATCAATTAAGAATTAGGAATTGACCTTTCGATTACGCTCAGGGTGACAAAATGCTAAGAATTAAAAATTAAAAAAATGAAAAAGAATAAAAAGTTAATATACTTGTTGATTGGGGTCGTTGTCTTGATAGTCATTGCTGTGGTCGCCCGCAAAGCAGGCTGGG
>CANHJJ010000022.1 GCA_947460565.1 Bacteroidota bacterium | reverse complement strand
GGCTTCAAAATCAATACTTTTAAGTTTTAAATTGGCTTGTTGCAGTTTTCCTCTTTCTTTTCTTAAAAACAAACTGCTGTAAAAACTTGCACCAAACTTATACTGTCTGTTAAAAATATTGTTCACATCATTTTGTGCTCCTTTGCTGTATGTCTGAAAAGGATAATATTCAATATTTAATTGAGGCTTTATATTTTCAATAGCCAACTTTCTATCAATTTGTAATTGCTTGTTTTTAAACTGCAATTTTATCAATTCTGGATGATTGCCTTCGGTGTAATTTACCATTCTTTGCAATGAGTCGGTACTTATTTTCCTAATTTCGGTACCAATTGCTGATGGATAAACCGATGCTTTTAATTGCAATGCTTCATTTTTATCGTTCCATAAATAATTACTGATACTCAAACTTGCATTTTTAAATTCAACTTCTGTTTCCAACAAAAGTGTTTCTCTGCGCTTAAGTTCAATTAATGCTTCTACACTATCAATGGGTTTATCTTCGCCACCTTTTATACGGCTGCTAATAAAGGTAAATCGGTTTTCGGCCAAACTATAACTTAACTGCATAAGCTTAAGTTTTTCATAAGCTAATTGCCATTCCCAATAATCTTTGGCTGCACATAAAAGCAACTTATTAATTACTTTAACACGTTCGGCTTCATTTAGTCCTTGTAAATATTGAGCTTGGCGCAATGATGCTCTGCGACCATCAGTTTGAAATCCTCTTAATATAGGTACATTTACTCCCGCATAAAGCATTCCATATTCGCCATACTGCGGAAAATATTGGCCATTGTTTTCTATAATTTTTATACGGTCATTATTTACTGCTATTCCATCGCTTTGATCATATCCTGCTTTTACATCTACACCAATTAAGGTTGGTATTTTTATTTGAGGCTCAAAGTAAGTGTAGCTATTTTTTCCATCGGTAGTTTTGTTTTCATAAATAGTGCTAATTATTGGATCAAAGGCTCCACGAGCAGCTAATAATTCAGCCTTAGCGCTTTGAGTTAATAGATTAGCTTGTTTTGAAACCGGGTGATAATTAACTACCATGGAATAAAAATCTTGGAAAGAAAATACAGACGAATCTTGTGCTGATATTGCATTGCAAATGCAAAATAAAAATCCTAACTGAATAAATTTAAGTTTCATGGCTATTTATCCTTTTTGGTTTTGATATCCTCATCTTTTTTCATTTGGTTGGCTTCGTCCATAAAATCGGGAGGAAAAGCATTAAACTGACGCCATAACTCATACCACACAGGAACTCTATTTAGCATGGCCCAACCATATACACCCCCGCCAGCTCGAATCAACTCGGGCCAAGGCACATCGTTTGGATCTTGTACTACCAAAATTCTAAAATTACCTTTTTCATCAGCATTTCTATCAATGGCTTGGACTAAACCCCCAAAGGTTCCAACGCTTTCACTTGGCCACCCGCTAAAAACCAAGGCAGGCCAACCATCAAACTGAATACGAACTTTACAGCCTTTAAATAAAAGTGGCATATCTAAAGCCCTTACCGTCATTTCCACTGCAGTTTTTGTATTAGCAGGAACAATGGTAGCCAAGTTTTCATTTTCCTTAATGGTTTCGCCAATACCAGCTTTTAGAACTTGTACCAAATAACCATCCTGCGGAGCTTTAATGGCATAAAATCCACTTCTTAACAATAAATTACTGTATTCTATTCTTAATTTGATTAGCTCGGCTTGGCTTTCAAAAAGTTCGCCAGCTGTTTCTTCTAATATACTTTCAGCTTTCGAAATTTTATCTAAATATTCAGCCTCAATAAAATTTAAATCAATACGGGCATTTATTAATTCGTTTTCTGCTTTGTCGTATTTGTTTTCGCTTTCTATAGCTTTCGATTTAGCTTCTTGCATTTTATTGGTTCTATTCTGAATTTCAGTTAAAGAAGCCAATCCTTTTTTATACAGTTCGTTTAAACGTTCAAACTGATTGCGAGAAAGTTCTTCATTTGTTTTAGCTGCATCAAAATTTCCTTTTTCGGCTTTCACAGTAAACTGTGCTTGTAAAATCTTATTTTTAGCCATTTTAAGCTTAATGGCCACACTACTTTTTAGCGCATCGATTTGTTTTTCTAAAGCAATTATTTTACGATTTTTTGCTTCCAAACCATCCTCCTTATTTGCAATTTGCGTTTGGGTTCTTGCTAATAATTCAGGGTCGAAAAACTTTTCTTTAACCTCGCTAATTATAACTAAAGTATCCCCTTTTTTTACAAATTGACCTTCCACCACTTTCCATTTTTCAATTCTTCCACCAATAATTGATGGAACATTTTGTGGTCTATCTTCGGGCGCAAAAGGAGTAACTTTTCCTTTTCCATTTATGTTTTGTTGCCAAGGCAAAAACAAACTTAAAAATACCAATGAAAAAATGCCAATTAGCCAATTTCTAATGGTTTTAAACTTTTTTGGCGTATTTATCAATTGAACGGTATAAAGGTTACTATTTTTAAACTCTTTCAAGGTATTGTTATAAGGATTTTGATCCATTTTGTTGGTATAAATTGGAGTGGAATATTAGTTTATAAATGGGCTTAACATATCGTTTTGACTCAAGTTTTGGTAAGTATCGTTTTTGATAAAAGTACCATTTTGCATTAAATAAATGCGATCACATTTCTGTAAAATAGTCACTTGCGATGAAACAATAATTATGGCCCATTCTTTATTATCAAAAATATTGTTTACCAAAGTGGCACTTTCTTTTTGGTTCATGTTATAAAAAAAATCATCTATTAGTAATAGCTTAGGTTTCTGAACAAAACTGCGAGCCAATAATATTTTTTGAACAACACTTTTGGGGAAATTAGTACCACCTGGGTTAACATTGCTTTGCAATCCATATTCTAATTGGGCTAAAAATTCGGTTAAACATGATTTTTCCAATGCATTCATTACATCCTTAAATGAAATTCCTGCGCGACCCATCACAATATTTTCTTCAATTGTGCCTTCAAACACATCATCTTGCGATAAATTATCGCCAACAATTCCTCGGTATGAATCTATATTCAGCTCGCGCAATGAAACTCCATTTAAGGTGAAAGAACCTTCAAAGTTGCAATACAAACCTGAAAGTGTTTTAATAAAAGTAGTTTTTCCACTATCGCTGTGGCCAGTTATAGCAATTCGTTCGCCTTTTCCAATTTCGAAGTTTACATTGCTTAATGTACTTTTTTTGCTGCTAGGGTATTTAAAACATAAATTACTGGTTTTTAAAAGCAGTTTATGCTCTATTTCTAAATCGTGCAATTCACGACCTTCATTACTTTCGATTTCTAAATCGGTCACATGTCCAATTTTGTCTAAAGCTGTTAGTAAATCGTACGCTACTTCAAGGGTAGAAATAAGCTTTTCAACCGAATTTATGATTAAAACAATAATTAATTCAGCAGCGACAAATTGACCTAAATTTATTTGCCTATTGACTACTAAAAAACTACCTAAAATTAATAATGAAGCCGTTATTAATGTTTTGAATGATACAATCGCTGCATATTGCTTAACTAATATACTAAAATGTTTATTTCGGTATTTTAAATAATTAGCTAATAAATTGTCTGCTTTGTGAATAGGTAAATTTGAATTTCCCGCTAGTTTAAATGAAGTAATGCTTCTGCCAATTTCTTGCAACCAATAGGCTACTTTGTATTTATATTTCGACTCGTAAATACTAGTTTCAAGTGCTTTTTTCCCTGTTGTATAAAATATAACTAGAATGATTACTAAAATAAAAAAACCAAAACCAATAAACACAGGGTGGTAAAGTGATAGTAACAACAAACCAAATAGTATTTGAACTAATGCTGCAGTTAAATCGATTAATATTTTTGGTAATGATTTTTGAACATTTAAAACATCAAAAAAACGATTCACCATTTCAGGTGTATAATGTTTTAGTAAACTTTCAATTTTTATGCGTGGCAATCGCCACGCAAATTCAAAAGTTACATTGGCAAATACCCGCTGCTGTAATATTTCAACCATTTTTAACTGTTGAATTTGCAAATAACCCGAAAGACCTGTAGCAGCAATAACCAATGCAATTAAAATAATAACCGATTCTAGCAACAAACCACCTGAAATCAATCCAACTATGGCTTGCACCCCAAGCGGCAAGGCTAAATTAATAATGGCAATTAAAATGGCGAAGAAATAGATGTACTTAATATCTCGTTTTTCGGCCCTTAGTAAACTTAAAAATCTTTGAAAAGGAGATATACCTTTTTTATGTTCTAAATTTAAAATAGGATTTATGTGAAATCCAGTAATGAATAATATTTGATCGTCTTTACCATCTTCATTTTGGTAATCATTTTCTAAAACCAATTGGTTAATGTTTTTTGCTTTGCTTGATATTTCTTCGATGCTTTTATATTCAGCACTTTGTTCAGTATCATCTTCAAAAACTATGGTTTGATAGTTTTTGGTCTGAAAATGTTTAAGCAAAACAGGGGTTAAACCCTTATCTGATTTATCAAAATAAATAACAGGAAAAGTATTTTTTGTTAAGAGCGCTTCAAACTCGGCTATAGAAGCAGTTCTGATTTCAAAGGCAAATTTGGCAAAAGTTCCAATATTTATTAATTGCTCCCAAAACACATCAAAATTATTTGATATGTTTTGCTGGTATCTTGCTTTGGCTTTTTGCAGCTCAACATGGTCTAAAGCATGTTTAGAAGCCTTTGAAAACTCTTCAATTAATCTAACAATTTGATGGTTATTTTTCATTTAATGCTTATACAAAGGGAATTTAAAATAGTTTTCAAAAATAATTTTAAATACTGTTTTTGGCGATGTTAATCTTTAAAAATATGTCTTTGCAAATATGCTGTTATTGCTAATTTAAACATGCGTAATATTAAAATATTATTAAAAAATGACCTAAAGATAATTTTGAACAAATAAACATTTTTTGAATTAAGGTTGGCCCCAAAGGATAATTATTATCTCATAAAACCAATAACATAGAAATGGAAAGCAACAATTTCATTGAAATTAATCGCTAATTCGTAAATTGCTTTGATATGGAATTCCCAGGTTCAATTAAATCTAAACTACCAAAAAGCGGTACCAGCATTTTTGCTGTAATGACCGCCTTAGCCAACGAACACCTAGCCATTAACTTAGCTCAAGGCTTCCCAGATTTTGATGTCAATCCCAAACTTACCGAGTTGGTTAACCATTATATGAAAGCCGGAATGAACCAGTATGCGCCTATGCCAGGGGTAATGAAATTGAGGGAAAAAATTGCTGCCAAAACTGAGGAATTATATTCAGCAGTTTATGATCCTGACAAAGAAATTACAATTGTACCTGGTGCTACACATGGTATTTTCGCCATTATCTCAGCTATGATTAAAGAAGGTGATGAGGTGATTGTATTGGAACCATGCTACGATAGTTATGTTCCCGCCATTGAATTAAATGGAGGTAGAGCGGTTTATGTGGAGTTAAAGCAACCAGATTATAAAGTAGATTGGAATGAAGTAAAAAAACTAATTAACTTCCATACCAAACTTATTATTATAAACACACCACACAACCCAAGTGGAAGTATCCTGAGCGCTCAGGACATGCAAAAGCTAGAGAAATTGGTTAAAAACACAGATATCGTTATCGTAAGCGATGAAGTATATGAACATATCATTTTTGATAAAGTGGAACACCAAAGTATAGCAAGATATCCAAAGCTTGCCGAAAGGAGTTTTATCGTTTCATCTTTTGGAAAGACATACCATACCACAGGTTGGAAAATGGGATATATTTTGGCTCCAAGTAACCTTACTGTTGAGTTAAGAAAAGCACATCAGTTTATTGCTTTTAGCACCAATACACCCATACAATATGCAGTAGCCGATTATATGGATGACAAAGATGCCTACATGCAATTGAATGCCTTTTACCAAGAGAAACGAGATTATTTCAGGTCCTTGGTCAAAGGCTCTAAATTTAAATTGATGCCCTGCCAAGGTTCCTATTTTCAGCTTTTACAATATAGTAAGATAACTCAAGAAAAAGACCTTGATTTTGCAAAAAGGTTAACGATTGATCATAAAGTGGCTAGCATACCTGTTTCTGTTTTTTACCATAAAAAAAATGACCATAACGTGTTGCGTTTTTGTTTTGCCAAAGGAAACGAAACTCTTGAAAAGGCGGCTGAAAAGCTTTTAAAAATATAAAGATGAAACTTAGCTTAACCAGCATACAATCCAGCTTGCATTGGGAGAATCGCAAGGCAAATCTTGGTATGTTTGATGCAAAAATTTCAAATATTGATGTAACAGATATTATTGTACTGCCCGAAATGTTTAGCACTGGATTTACTATGAAACCTGAGCTCCATTTCGATACCATGGAGGGTGAAACCATTGCCTGGATGAAAGCACTTTCAATTAAAAAGAATGCGGCTATTTGTGGAAGCATTATCATAAAAAATGAAGTAGAACAATATGTTAATCGTTTTCTTTTTGTTAATCAAAATGAAATCCATTATTACGACAAAGCACACCTTTTCAGAATGGGAGAAGAAAACCAACATTATGTAAAAGGTGAATCTCAAAAGATAATTCAATACAAAGGCTTCAACATTGCACCCATGGTTTGTTATGATTTGCGATTCCCTGCTTGGATAAGAAGAACCCCACATTTCGAATATGACCTATTATTATTTGTTGCCAATTGGCCCCAAAGAAGATCGGAACATTGGAAGACCCTGCTATTGGCAAGGGCAATTGAAAACCAAGCCTATGTTCTAGGTGTAAATAGAATTGGAAATGACGGTAATGGAATATATCATTCTGGAGATACTTCATTTATAAACCCATTAGGTGAAATCCTATATAGGAAAAAAGAGGATGAAGATATTTATACGCATGTGATTGAAAAAAGCATCATAAATGATTACAGAAAATCTTTCCCAGTTGAAAAAGATGCGGATGAATTTAATTTGAAATAAATTCTAAATCCAACCTTTACGCTTAAAAATTAGAAGCACTATTGAAGAAGATAACATCATCAATACTATGGATGCAAAGAAACCCCATTCAGAACTAAGCATAGGCATTACCACGAAATTCATTCCAAAAATACCCGAGATTAATGTGGGTGGCAAAAAGGCAATCGAAAAAACCGTAAAACGTTTCATGATGCGATTTTGCTCAATATTAATCAAACCTGTAATGGTATCTTGAAGGTATTCTAACCGCTCAAAATTAAAGGCAGAGTGTTCAATTAGTGAATTTATATCCTTAAGTACAATTCGCAAACGCCCCTTTTTATCCTCTGGGAAATTGATACTCTTTAATAGATAAGACAATACCCTTTGTTTATCAATAATGCTCTCGCGCAAGGTCATGGTATTTTCTTGCAAACCTGTTATTTCAAGCAGAAGTTCAGAATATTTGTTACTACCAGTGGTAAGCAATTTACTAAACCCAGATATTTCGTGTGATACCTTCTCAATCATATCAGCATCCAAATCAATTCGGGTTTCTTGAATGCTCATCATCACATCATAGCCCGAATTAAATATTTCATTATTCGTTTTTATCTTACGGTTTACATCGGCAAAGGTGCTCAATTCAGCTTGACGAAAAGTGTACAAGGTGCTTTTCTTTAGGATAAATGAAACAGGGTGTTTTGAAAACTGACCATCATCCAAACGCAAGTAGGTTGAGTTACAGGTTATCTCATTGTTTCGCTCAAAGTATCGTGATGAACTTTCAATCTCGGCTATTTCTGCAGGCGTTTGAATACTGATATCACATTTACTCTCTACCCATTCCTCTTCGTCAGAACTGGGTGATTGTAAATCAACCCAAATAATATTCTCCAAAACAGATAACTGTTTAACATCCGTTTCTTTTAAAACTTTGTCACCTTCTCGATAGAAAATTCTAATCATGCTCGTATTTGATTGAAATATTACAAGGTTAATTATTATAAAAAGTAATCCAAATTGTTATCAAATGGGTCAATCTCGAATTTAATAAACAACTACCAAATTGTAGCTCTTTCTTCTGGCTTACGATACATTTTATTTCCATCCTTTACACCCCAAATTTCATAGAATTGATTCATGTTTGAAAGTGTACCAAACACCCTAAATTGAGGGGGTGAATGTGGATCAGTTAATATCAACTGTCTTGCAGCTTCTGGCCTAGCATTGTTTTTCCAAACTTGTGCAAAACCAATAAAGAATCTTTGTTCAGGTGTATATCCATCAATAATTTTATTGGCTGAAGGGTTATTTTTCAAGTACATTTTCAATGCTTCATAGGCCATAGTTAAGCCCCCTAAATCAGCAATATTTTCGCCCAATGTCAATTCACCGTTCACATGCAAACTATCAATTACAATATAAGAATTAAACTGATTTACCAACATCTTTGTCTTTACCTCAAACTTCTTTCTATCCTCCTCTGTCCACCAGCTTTTCAAATTACCATCAGGGCCATACTTGCTGCCTTGGTCATCAAATCCATGTAGGAACTCATGCCCAATTACAGCTCCAATTGAACCATAGTTTACTGCTTCATCTGCACTTGCGTTAAAGAAAGGTGGTTGCATAATAGCTGCCGGAAAAACTATCTCATTATTTTGTGGATTATAATATGCATTTACTGTTTGAGGCAACATTCCCCACTCAGTTCTATCAACAGCTTTACCCATTTTTTCTATCATTTCGTTGTAAGAGAAAATGTTTTCGTTGATATGATTTTCGAAATATGAGCCTTCTGTGATGGTTAATTTAGAATAATCTTTCCACTTATCAGGATAGCCCAACTTGCGTGTAAATCCAGCTAATTTCTCGAGTGCTTTCACTTTTGTTTCACCACTCATCCAATCTAATTTTTGCAAACGACCTTTAAAGGCTTCTGAGATATTATCCAAAATCACATTCACACGTTGTTTTGAATTTTGGCTGAAAGCTTTTTCTACAAACAGTTGTCCAAGCAATTCTCCAACGGTGGCATTTGTAGCATCTATAGCCCTTTTCCAGATTGGCTTTTGAGTCTTTACACCACTCAAGGTGGTTGAATAAAAATCAAAACGTAGCTTATCACACTCACTATTTAGGTATGACATTGAACTGTTAATGAAACACCATTTTAAATATAATTTCCATTGCTCAATATTATATTTGTCTGTAAGTTGGCAAACTTTATCAAAAAACAAAGGTTGAGATACGATTACATCTGTGAATTTTAATTCAGGAATAGAAGCAAAGTAAGTTGAAATAAGCATGTTTGCATACTTGCCATACACTTCTTCTTTTTTGAATTTGTTGTATTGTTTTTCGGTATCTCTTCTTTCAACCCTGCTCATGCTAGCTGAGGCCAGTTCAGTTTCAAGTCCAATTATTGACTCAATATGGCTATTGCTCGTATCAACCATATTTTTAACTCCAAAAATTTTAAATGAACTAGAAATATAGTCAAAATAGGCTTTTTTAATCTTTAATGTTTTAGGGTCATTTTTAAGATAATAATCCCTATCAGGTAAACCAACACCACCTTGGCCCATGTATACAATATAACTGCTACTATTTTTTATATCTTGACCTACAGATGAACCAAACAAACATCTAACTCCAATCTTGTGAAATTTAGCAATGGTTTGAATAAGTTGCTCTTTGCTGCTTATAGCATCTATCTGATTAAGATACTTTAAGGCAGGGCTGATTCCTTGAGCCTCTCTTTTTGCAGTATCCATAAAAACACGATAGAACTTTCCAACTTTATCAATGGCCGAATTTGGTTTAGCTGTTTTATTTTTTGCAGCCTCTTCTAGTATTTGGCTCAACAAGACATTATTTTGCTCCACTATCTCATTAAAACTTCCCCAACGGCTTTCACTTTCAGGCACAGGATTATCCTTTAGCCAAGTTCCATTTGCATATTCATAAAAATCATCAGCAGGATTTGCTGATTTGTTCATTCCTCTAATATTTAAGGCAGGAATCGTTTTTTCAAGTGTAAACGCAGCCAATACAGTGAAGGCAAGCAAAAATGTAAATTTATTTATTTTCATTATTTGATAATTTTCGAATTGCAATTTTATTAATTAAAATGGATATCCCACCCCAAAATTTAGTATGGTATTTTCCCACATGACACCCAAGTCTTTATATTTCTCCAAAACCCAACGCTGGGAGGGCGATAGTCTCGGGTCCTTAATTGGAACAGCCGCATCTAACCTAAATATAAAAATATTTAGATTTAACCTTACACCCACTCCTGAGCCAATGGCAACCTGATCAACAAAACGGTCGAACTTGAAGGCAGCCCCATCTCTTCCATCATCTTTAGCGGTCCAAACATTGCCTGCATCTGTAAACAAAGCACCTTCGAAAAGACGCTTGTAAATATTAAATCTATATTCAAGATTCAACTCCAACTTCACTTCTCCAGAACGATCTATTTGGTTAATGGTATCGAAGGTACCTGGACCAACCGAACGAGGTCGGAAAGCCCTGATACTATTGGCGCCACCTGTAAAGAAACGTTTTTCATAGGTAATAAAATTTGGCGAATTTCCATAAGGCAAAGCATAACCCCCAGCCACCCTAAAATGAACAGAATTATTTATATCCAAAACCTTGTTCCATCTCGCATCCATATAGGTTTTAGCATATTGATAGTAATTCACACCAAGCAATTTATATTGGCCTTTATCATCTTTTTTTGCTCCCAACAATTCGTTTATTGCGGTTATAGAACTTCCAGCCACTTCTAAGACGTCCCAACGCCAATAGAAATAACTCCCATCTTTCGACAAAGGTTTATCAGAATAAGTTAATCCGAATCTTGAATCAGTAATTAAGTTATTTGCAAAAATATTTTGCAGCAAAATGTCTGATTTACTTCGTGCTTCCAACTCAGCATTTGCAAAACTTGTATTAATATAACTAATTTCAAGTGGCGAAAAGTTGTAGCTATAGAGTTTTTTGTTGATTTGATAAGTCAAACCAGTAGTAAAAACAGTTCTTTTATATTGCAGATTGGTCTCATAAATGATGGAATTAGTAATAATAGTTTTAGTGCTTGATTGCAACAATTTCCTATCGAATTTCTTTAAAAAAACCAACCTGGGTAGTGATAAACTAGCTGTTAAACTGTATTCATTACTATTAAAAAACTGGCTGTTGTTTATCGAACTTCCACCCTGTGCTTCTATAGCTGTTCGTAATCTTAAGCTAAAAATTTCAGCACCATGAAATACATTCTTATCACTAAATTGTGCTGAAGCAGCCAAACCAAAGTTTCTATATGCTGCTAATTGACCAAGGGTATTACTCTGATCCGAAGTGATGGCTTGTGGCTCTATCACCATATCATATTTCTTTAGCGGTGATAGTTTTATGTGAAAATCAAGTTTATGTTGTGAGCTATCATCAATTGGAATAGGGGTTATACTTATGAACTTAAATATTTGCAAATCTGTAAGTCGATTATATGTTGCACTCAAATTCTTTTGCATAAAAACCTCGTCCTTTTCAAGAAATAGGTTTCGAGCAATTTCCTCTGGGTTTACTCTATTATTCCTTGGAATATAGGTAAAATTCTTCAGTCTGATGGTATCTCTTTGGTCCAAGACATCGAGACCTTCATTTTGTTCTATCTCAACAATTAAATCATTGATCTTATATACATCATGAGGCTCAAAATCAGTTTTATTTTGAATATTAATACCCAAAGTTACCTTGTAATTCGCTTCACTTGAATCGAAATCAAAATCGAGAAAATCTTTCGAGAACTGGAAATAGCCATGATTTCTTAGTAAATCTACAATACGACTTTGCTCTTTCAATAAGTTTTCTTTATTGAATTCATTACCCAACCTTAAGTAGCTTTCATCCATGTGAACACTAACAATCTTATGAATATTCTTGTCTGATATATTTAGGTCAATCCTATATATAACATAAGGTTGATTCAAAGCTACATTATAATTTACAACTTGTCTTTGCCTTTGTCCTATAAAACCAAACAATTTATTCTGCTTCACATTGTACTCAATTTTAGGATAGAAATAACCTCTTGCTGATAAAGCATTTTTCATACTTTTCATAGACTTTTCAATCAATGCAGAGTCAAGAATCACGGGATTAACGCCAATGTCATATCGAAAAAACCTTTTTAACCAATTATCATTTTTGCCAGGCAAACCCACCCCTGGAACTCCTAATCTATAAAACCAAACATTTAATCTTGCGAGGCCTAAAAATTTCTTATTAGGTTTTTGCCTAATGCTTTCTTCCAAAACACCTTTCACAAAGCGGCTTCGGTTACCTTCAACAATTTTCACATTATTTTTTACCAGCTGATGTTCGTTTTGAAGCTGTCGTTTGGCTAAATTGCACGAAAATAATAAAGATAAGGAAAGAAGCAGAACAGCTACTCTTTTCATTTTAAATATGTTATCTAAAAATTCTATCAATTTTATTCGTTCACTAAAAGATAAAAAAACGCGTCAGCAAGAAATGCTCTTTACTGCCGAAGGTACAAAATCTGTATTGGAATTGTGCCATGCTTCAAAAATAAGCGTAAAGGGCGTTTTTGCAACAAAAGATTGGTTAGAGGAACATGCTTCTGAAATTTCACGAAACATTGAATTAAATGAAGTATCAAATAAAGATTTGGATCAAATCAGTTCATTAAAGACACATCAAAATGTTTTGCTGATGGCTCAAATTCCTCTTATAAACATAACCACTGCTGATTTCTCAGAAGGATTGCATTTATTGATTGATACGGTGCAAGATCCAGGAAATTTGGGTACTATTATCCGTATAGCTGATTGGTATGGTATTAAAAATATTATATGTTCAAATGCTTGTGCAGATGCTTACAACAGCAAAACCATCCAAGCAAGCATGGCATCTATAGCTAGGGTAAATATATTTTATACAGATTTAGGAGATTTTCTAGCGGAAAACAAACTACCCGTTTACGGAGCTGTTATGGACGGACAAAACCTTAAAGAAGTAAAACTGCAAACGCCTGCTTTTTTATTAATTGGTAATGAAGGAAAAGGCATCAGTCCGAAACTAAAACCATTCATCACACATGCCATCACCATTGCAAAAATAGGTGAAGCAGAAAGTCTTAATGCCGCCATAGCCACAGCCATTATTTGCGATAGAATGGTTTTTAGTTAATAATGTAATCTCATTTAATAGTTGTTTTATTAGGTTCGTTAATTTCAACAATCAACAAACAACTATTTCTTCTTTTCCATCGTAGCTTTAATAAACTTAACAAACAATGGATGTGGATTCAATACAGTGCTTTTATACTCTGGATGAAATTGCACGCCAACAAAGTAAGGATGTGATTTTATTTCGATGATTTCAGCCAATTTGGTTTCTGGGTTAATACCCGTTACTACTAAACCATTTTTCTCAAAATCGGCTTGGTATTTACTGTTAAACTCATAACGATGTCTGTGACGCTCGCTAATCTTAGTTTTTTCGTATGCTTTATATGCCTTGCTATCTTTTTTAACTTCACAAGTGTAAGAACCCAAACGCATGGTTCCACCTTTCATGGTGATATCCTTTTGGTCGGCCATCATGTCAATTACGGCATGTTTAGATTTAGGATCCATTTCGCTGCTATGCGCATCTTTCCAACCAAT
>CANHJJ010000021.1 GCA_947460565.1 Bacteroidota bacterium | reverse complement strand
GGAGTAGGGGTGATGCTTGAAATGGCTAGGGTTTTAAAGTCAAATAAAACAGATATTGGTGTTGATTTTATTTGTCTTGATGCGGAAGATTTGGGGAACCCTGATTCAAAGTATAAAGATTCATATTGTTTAGGCACCCAATATTGGGCAACACACTTCCATACCCCTAACTACAAAGCTGAATTTGCCATTAATTTAGACATGGTAGGAGGCAAAGGTGCAAAGTTTGTTTGGGAGAAAAACAGCATTACGTATGCTGAATCTACTCTAAGAAAAGTGTGGGAAAAAGGTGTTCAATTGGGCTACTCAGATATTTTTTACTACTACCAAATAGGAGAAATTACGGATGATCATTTATATATCAATACCTTGGCGCATATACCAGCTATCGACATCATCCACTTTAACGAAGAGACTGGCTTCCCTAATTGGTGGCATACTTTAAGTGATAATATGACGAATATTGACCGCAAAACACTGAAAGCAGTTGGTCAATCTTTATTGGAAGTTATTTATACTGAAAAGTAAAATAGATTTTTAAGGAGTGGGAGCGCCATGATTACCCTCGGTAAGTACATTGCCTTCGGTATCTATCACCTCAAGTTTGCCGTCATATCTTACAATAGCTCTTCCATTCTTGAATGGACCGATATAGTCAAACTTTGGTTCAATTACCTCTTCGCCTGTTTCATTAATGAAGCCGAACTTGCCGTTTCTTTCCACCTTGGCTTTGCCCATTTCAAAAGGGTAAATAGCATCATATTTACAAGGAATAAACTCTTCCCCTGAAACATTGATATAACCCATTTTGCCACCTTTTTCTACTTTGGCCTTGCCATTTTTGAAGGGGTATATAGCATCATATCCTTTAACAATTTTGCTTTTTGATTTGTGTTGAGCAAATAAACCAAGGCTCAAAAAAGATAATATAAGTGTAATAAAAATTCTTCCTGCTTTCATCGTATTGAATTGGCGAATATTGCGCATTTATTTCAAAAATCAAACCAAAAGATTTTTTCAAACCAAATGATATTTTTCACAGAAGATTTAAATCAAAGTATAAAAATAGAGCGAAACTGCTTTATTTGTAGGTGATATTTAAAAACCATGCCCACAATTAATCATAAAAATGTAGCTGTAATAGGAGCGGGAAGCTGGGGTACAGCCATTGTAAAAATACTTAGCGAGCATAAGAAATCGTCTGATTCAAAGTTGGATAACCTAATGTGGTGGATTAGAAGTGCTGAAAAAGCAAAGTATATATCTGAAAAACATCACAATCCTGATTACATCAGTTCGATTGAAATTCATCCTGATTTGGTTCAGGTAAGTAACAATTTAAAAGTAATAGTTTCAAAATGTGACATTCTAGTAATGGCAGTGCCTTCTGCTTTCTTGAAGCAGAGTTTGGAAAGCATTAGTGCCGAAGACCTAAAAGGAAAGGTAATTGTATCTGCCATTAAAGGCTTATTGCCCCATAGTAAAAAAATTGTAGGCGATTTTATCACAGAAGAGTTCAATGTTCCAGAAACAGATATTATGGTTATTTCTGGTCCATGTCATGCTGAGGAAGTTGCATCAGAAAAATTATCCTACCTTACCATCGCAGGCCAAAATCAAGAAATGGCAAGGCATTTTGCAAGTTTGCTAAATAATAGATACATACGTACCGTTATATCAAGTGATGTGAGAGGAACAGAATATGGAGCTGTATTGAAAAATATCTATGCGGTAATGGCAGGCGTTTGCCATGGACTAGGATATGGTGATAATTTTCAAGCGGTTTTAATGAGTAATGCCATACGTGAAATGAAGCGATTTTTAAGAAATATTACTGATACCAATAGAAAAATAAATCACTCAGCTTACTTAGGAGATTTGCTAGTTACAGGCTATTCCCAGCATAGCCGAAACAGAACTTTTGGCAATATGATTGGCAAAGGGTACACTGTAAAATCTGCCCAATTAGAAATGAATATGGTGGCAGAAGGGTATTACTCAATCAAAACTATGTTTGAGCTAAATGAAAATTTGCATATAAATATGCCCATATTAGATGCGGCATACAACATCATTTACAACAATGCCTCAGCTAAATTGGAGGTTGAAAAGCTAACAGAAAAACTAGTATAGAGTATATTTAATCAGGATGTCGGATAAGAAAGGTAAATCATTTAAAACGGGCTCGGTTTTTAACTTTGGCCTAATGCGAAGAATTTTTTCTCTTGCCTCACCCTATAAAAAACAATTCTACATTTCTGCTTTCATAACTATTTCGGTTAGTTTTTTAGGCCCTATAAGGCCATACATTATCCAACATACCATCGATAATTTTATTGCCAAAGGCGATGAACAAGGATTAATTAAGATGGGTATCACCCTTTTTGCATTGTTGCTTTTTACGGCCCTCTTGCAGTTATGGGGCACTTTTCTAACCAATTATTTAGGTCAAAGCATCATTAAAGATTTACGAAATAGGGTATATAAATTCTTGAGCACACGACAACTTAAATTCTATGATAAGACTTCTGTGGGAACCTTAGTGACTCGCTGTATAAGCGATATTGAAACCATTACGGATGTGTTTGCAGAGGGGCTCATAAATATCACAGGCGATTTGCTCCAAATCATCTTCGTTTTAGGGTTGATGTTTTTTACCGATTGGAAATTATCATTTGTTACCTTGTCTGTTTTGCCTTTTTTATTATATGCTGGTTATTGGTTTAAAGAAAAAGTGAGGATATCATTTGAAGAAGTGAGAACTCAGGTGACCAAATTAAATACCTTCGTCCAAGAGCACATAACGGGTATGCAAATTGTTCAAATATTTAATCGCGAAGAGCAAGAATATGCAAAGTTTCAAGCCATTAATGCCGAACACCGAGATGCTAATATTAAAGGGGTTTTCTATTATTCTGTATTCTTTCCTATTGTAGAAATTATTTCTGCTGTTTCAACGGGTTTGATAGTATGGCATGGTGCAAAGGGCATCATTGATCATCATACGTCCGTAGGGGTTATAATTGTATTTATCATGTACATCACCTTGTTTTTTCGACCAATTAGACAATTAGCCGATAGATTTAATACCCTTCAAATGGGAATGGTTGCAAGTGAGCGGATTTTTAAATTATTGGATGAAACTGAGTTTGATGAGGCAAGTGGAGATGTAAATTTAACACATGTAAAAGGGGAGTTAGAGTTTAAGAAAGTTTGGTTTGCCTATGTGAATGAAGAATATGTTTTGAAAGATATTTCCTTTAAGGTGAATCAAGGTAAAACCCTTGCTCTTGTTGGTGCTACGGGTGCAGGGAAATCATCTATTATTAATTTATTGAATCGTTTTTATGAAATCAATAAAGGTGAAATTTTATTGGATGGTCATAATATAAAGGACATTTCTAATCAAAATTTGAGAGCCAATATTTCGGTGGTTTTGCAAGATGTATTTTTATTTAATGGAAGTATTTTAGATAATATTCGTTTGTATGATAAATCGTTGAGTGATGAGAAAATAATAGAAAAAGCAAAACTCCTTGGTGCAGATTATTTTATTCAACAACTACCCGATGGTTACCATCAAAAAGTGCAAGAGAGAGGAGCAACACTTTCAGTAGGCCAAAGACAATTGATATCTTTTATCAGAGCCATGGTTAACAATCCAAGCATTCTGATTTTGGATGAAGCTACCTCTTCGGTTGACAATGAAACGGAGGAAATTATTCAAAAAGCGATTAGCAAAATGATGGAAGGCAGAACAAGTATTGTTATAGCCCATCGATTATCTACTATTAGAAATGCAGATGAAATTATTGTTATGGAAAAAGGCCGGATAATGGAACGAGGTTCGCACCAAGATTTGCTTGATCAAAACGGTTTATACAAGCAATTGTATGAGCATCAATTCTTGGCAAGCGAATAAATTTACCTAATCAAAGTTACCGTTCCTCGATAGCTATTATTGCCTTTTATATCATTTACACGAACAATATAGAAATATACCCCATCCGAGACATTGCTGCCATTCCCATCGGTGCCATCCCAGGTAAAATTGATGCTATTACTTTCATACACCACATTACCCCATCTGTTGTAAATGATTATTTCGCCATCATAACATGGAGAAATATTTCCGTCAAGCTTAAAATAATCATTCTTTAAATCCCCATTTGGCGTAAATACGTTTGGGAATTTTAAAGCCACCATGCTGTCATTATAGTTGATGTTCATCAAGGCAGTGTCAGCACATGCAGTTCCGAATTCTGCTATCATCATAACCTTATAGTTCTTAAGCTCTCCTCGTTTAAAAGTTTTCATTGGGTTTTCAAGATAGGACGTGTCTCCATCAGGGAATATCCAAATGAAGCTGCTTGCCCCAGCAGTTTTGTTTTTGTACTTGATAATATTTGAGCAAGAGTCAACACCAAAATCAAATTGTGCTTTTTTGATTCTAAAGTCAAATTTAAATACGGCATTGCTACACCGTGGACTTGGGTTTGTAACTGAATATGCTCCACCAGTGACAGGAAAATCAGCTATATTATGAATGCCATTTTCATTTGGACAACTTGCACATACAGATTGGTAAACAATGCCTTTTTTATCAAATCTACTCGTTCCTCCATCCACATGGTCATTTGTTTTTGTGCCTCCAAAATAGGTTGCGTACAAAAGACCAGATGCATTTTTATCCAACATCATTAAATAGAACTCCCCGCCATTGTTGGTCTTACTAAATGCATCAGAAGTAATAGGTAAATTTGAAGGGTCACCACTGCTTAAATCTGTTCCTCCCCAACCACTTAAATAAATCCTTTTACAATCATCCACTAAAAAAGCATTGATGGTTAAATCTGGCTTTGCTCGGCCAGAACCAATGGTAGTCAGGAGATTTAAATTGTTTAGGCTCGAATCGAATTTGGCTATAAATAATTTTCCGTTTTTGTTATTATAAGTGCCAGCACTTGATGCATAATCATCCTCGGTTTGTCCAATAACCCAAATGTCAGGACTGTTTTTTGTATCCAATTCAAGAAAATAAATTTGGTCGTATTTGCTTTTGCCAAAATAAGTGGCACTGCTGATGTTTTTGCCATCTGGAGTAAGTATAGCAATATATCCATCAGTTGTATCGCTAGTTGCGTGAGATTTCTTATAGGCTGTATTGTGGGTGTATATATCACTGCTGATAGTTCCTCCGGACAAATAAATATTTCCCTTCCAATCAAAATCAATGCTATACAGAGCATCTTGCTTTGTACCACCTATGTAAGTGCTCCATTCTAAATTGCTTAAATCATTATTGAGTTTAAATACCACACCATCTTGTAAACCTTTGTAAGTTCTGCTGAAAGCTCCTGCAGTGGTAGGAAAATTATTGGACGAACTACAACTTGAAACAAATACATTTCCAATGTCATCACAAATCACATCACCTCTAAAATCATCTGCATAAAAATACAATAAGCCTTTGCCCTGGTTTTTTCCATCCTCATCATTCCCTCCAATATACGTTGAACCTATAAGGCTATCTCCAGCTATGCTAAACTTAGTCAAAACGATATCGTGCAATCCGTGATGCAATGTATCATAAGAAGATTTTTTTACAGGAAAATCTCCCGATGTGCTCGAGCCGAAAACCACTAATTGATTTTGTTTGTCCACTACTAAGCTGTGAGGATATTCATTGCCACCTCCTCCCAATAAGGTTGCATATATTAATGTTTTACCATCAGCGGAATATTTGCTTATACTGATATCACATGGCGGAATACCATAATTCCCAGTACCCGGAACAAAAATAGTGGTAGGATTTCCATCCATCCATCTACTTTGAAAAGCACCTGGAGTGGTTGGGTATTTACCATTTGGATCTACTGATGGGCTTATTGCCAAGGCAATGCCACCTGCGTATAAATTACCAGCTTTATCATACGTAGCTGAATAGCCAAAATTATCAACTGAACTTCCAGAATAGGTTGCAAAAACCAAATCGGGGTCTATTAGCAATTCATAATTTTTGTTGTAATCATCAATAATATCAAAGCCAATTGTGTGGTCGGAATTTATTGTATAGTTGACTTCAATTTCATGCTTTTTCCCTTCTATTATTTGATATGCGTATGGTTTGCTTTCTTTGAAATAGCCAAATGAATAATAAATAAATAGCTCACCATATTCTTCTGCTATCTTGTCCGCTCCTCTTATTTTGAATTTTATATTCTCAATATTCGAATTTGGTTTCAGGTAATAATCATAGCTGATACTCCCCGTTTTATTGATGTTTGTTTTTAAATCAATTCCATCAAAAAGGTTTTTAAAATGAAGGGTTTTGCAAGGGTGTATATTGCCTTTCCAGTGTGATGGGTCTTTACCATGGAAATAGTTATAGTAATGATCTTGGGTTCCTTCAGTTTCAATATCAGCTGGATTTGAATGAACAAACTCAAGCTTTATCAAATGCATTTGAAGAAACGTGTCAATTTTATTTTTCTCATTTGCCTTGGCATGACTAGCTATTTGTTCAATTTGTTTTGGGTTATAAAAAAAATAATTGATGCCACTGGGAGTAACATGCACGTCAAGGTCTGAACTTTGTGACCTATATAAGAGTTCATTATTCCATTGCCCTTGGTTAGGTATAAACTCTTTTAGCAATCCTATGTTTTGTGAAACAGGTTTGTCAACCATCTGCGAAAAGGCATTAATGCTAATGCTTATTAAGCACAAAAAAAATATGAAAAATTTTCTGAAAGCCAATATTGACAAAGTTGCTTTAATATTTAATAATTCCCTTGGACAAATATAGTTTTAAGAAATAATTAATAACAATATCCATAGAGGTGGACTTCAGTCCACCTCTATTTTATAAAAAAATGTTTTATGCTTGCAACCATCTTTAAAAATTAATCATCATAGCTAACAGAATACAAAAGTGAGTGTACCATTTGACGAAAATTTAATTAAGCGATGCATTCAGGGTGAAGCAAAAGCCCAAAAGCAATTGTATGATTATTTTTCACGCGTTCTTTACGGTATTTGTTTGAGGTACAGTCAAAATCCAGATGATGCAAAGGATATTTTGCAAGAAGGTTTTATAAAAATTTTCTCTAAAATTTCGCAGTATTCAGGTAAAGGCAGTTTTGAAGGATGGATAAAAAGGGTAATGGTAAATACAGCTCTTGAGTTTTATCGGACAAATAAAGTACATACAGGACAAAGTGATGTATACGAGCAGGTTGAAATTTCATTTAGTAGTTTTTCTTTAGAGAAAATTTCTCAAAAAGAACTGCTGATAGCGATGAATAATTTGGCACTTGGTTATAAAACAGTATTGAATCTATATGCCATTGAAGGGTATAGCCATGCTGAAATAGCTGAGATGTTGGGGATTAGCGAAGGAACTTCCAAATCTCAATTGTCAAGAGCTAGGGTTGCTTTTGCAGCCGAACTAAAAAAGTTAAATATACATATTGAAAAAGATAGACAACATAGAACAATTTGACGATTTGCTAAAGAAGCAGTTCGACTCCTTTGCTCCTGAGCCTCCTGCTGAGGTTTGGCAAAATTTGAGTCAACACCATTCAATTGCTAATACTTCAGCAGCAAGCAAATTTGTTTCGGCTGTAAAGTCAATGTCGATTTTTTCTAAAGCCATAATAGCCTTAGCAGTAATTGTGGCAAGTGTAACTTCTGTTTTACTATTACAAGAGAATAAACCAAAACAAGCTAAAAATAGCTCAAATATCATCCCGCCAAAATTAGAAGCTACGGTTAAAATTGATAATGGACTAAAAGTTGTTGAGGAGAGCCCACTGAATACCTCAATTTCTAATTCAGATAAAACAGTCCAAGGCGAAATGCCTATTTTTGAAAATAGCACTATCGACTTTGTTGAAACTGGCAAGTTGCCAAAGCCTTCTAGCCTTGAAAGTCATGAGCTAAGAACTGTTGTGAAACCATTGGTAACTGAAACACAACAAGGGCAAACTCAGGATGAAAAAACTATTGTGAAAACTGCTACAGTCGAAAATATTTCTATAAATGAACCTGAAGTTAATACCCAAACCCCCAACACTATACTAGATATTGATACCCTTATTGCTCCCGAAATTCCTAATACTTTCACACCAGGGGATGACGATAATTTGAATAAAGAATTTGTGATTAAAATTGATAACGAAAGTACCTATAGATTAAGGGTTTTCGACTCAAAAGCCAACTTGGTTTTTGAAAGTTTCAAGAAAGAAATTCGTTGGAATGGTCAACATCTCAAGTCAGGAGAAAATTGCGAATCTGGCAATTACTTTTATATATTTGACTATCAGTACAAATGTGCTAAAGAATTGCGACAAAAATCAGGAAATATTCTTTTAACAAGATAAGCTATTGAATAAGTAAAAATAAATAGATAAGTTAGCAAAATTATAATTAGAGAGAAAATCATATAAAATCATGCAAAACATATACTTAAAGAAGACCTACAGATGGGGAAAGGGACTTTTTCTCTTTCTATCCATTTTCTTGATTGGTTTGGTTGCTGTCAAAGCGCAGTCATCCAAAATCAGAGTTGGGCCAAACATACTTTGTTTGGGGCAACAAACGGTATTTACATTTGATTTGGTAAATATCAATCCTATGGATGTGCAATCTTACACCATAAAATTTGGTAATGGAGATGTTGATGCGGTCATCAACAAGCCATCTACACCAGGAGGGCCAGTAAATAATGCCTACAACTATGTATACAAAGCGCCTGGTATTTATACCATTACAGGTATAACAAAGATTAAAAATGGTGGTCCAACTTATACAAGTACTTGGCTCGATACTGTTTACAGTTTGCCTGTAGTTGCATACAAAACCATTACTTTAGATTCTCAATGTTTAGCAAACAATTTTAATGGATTTAGAAATTTATCTCTTAAAAATCCGGTGCTGCCTAGTAATGGAATTACAAGCGCATATTGGATTTTCGGGGATGGTAATACGTTGGACGATTTAAGCGATACTGTTTTTCATAGATATGCTTTGTATGGAAGTTTTGCAGTTTCATTGCAAGTTTCAGACTCCCTCGGTTGTATAAATAGTGTAGCTGCTGTGGATAGAAAGAGAGTTTATATTGCTCCTAATGTAAAGTCTCATTTTTTTGTGGAAGGAAAAGCCTCTTGTAATTACTCTACCTACAGCTTTTTAAATGCTTCCAACATAGCTCCAAACCAAGTGAAATCTTTCAAATGGTATTTTGGTGATGATTCAGTAATTGTTTCAAGTAACCCAGCTACTCAGCAAGAGTTAAATACCTATTTGGGCGCTAAGTTTTTGTACACCTATAAAAAGGAGGGTCGTTTTAATCCTTCTTTGGTAATTTATGACAAGCGTTCAGTATGTTCTGATAGTTTCTCTGTTTCTATGGACCCTAGCCAAGCATGGCCAGAGAACATTGTGATTAGAATTGATTTGCAAGCAAGAAGAACTGATCCATTTGATGGAGCTAGTGAGTTTGCGGGTGACTCCGTTTGTTTAAGTCCTGATCAAGCGCAAATTTTCCTCTATAATAATTATCCACTTAGAGGAATTGGTGCAAGTGATATTCACTGGACTTGGAATTATAACGATCCTAATCAACAGCAACCGCCATTATGCTACAAGGATGACCAAAATCCTGCAGACCCATACAAATATCAATCAACAGGACAATATTATCCATTTTTGGTTTTATACTGCCCTAATCAACCTGCTGACACATTCTTTTATTACTCTCGAGTAGATACTATTCAAGACCCTAAATATTCACAATTTAATCAGGGAGGTTTAGCCGGAGTTACAGTTGATTGGGCCAATCCTCCTCGATTTAATACTTTTTATGGAAGAAAATTGAATCCAATTTTATCTACCAACCCTAGCATTGGTAAATATTCTTTATACAAAAATTTTTACAATAAGTTGGATACCATAGTTGGACCAATAGATACTGTTTATCAGCCTTGGTATATGTATGGAAATAATTTGAAGAAAGTGCAATTTACGCGAGATAGTTTGCCATACTATGTTATACCAACAGATAGTATGCTTTCTTTCCATTTCTTTTCATCAGATATTCGAGATTCGAGCAAATACATTGATAATTCAAAGCTATTTGGATATGGTGTAAATATTTTAGGTCCAAGTGTGAGTATTCCAAATCCTGCACCGCCAAATCCTCCGGTTTGGAACAAAGATATTATTTTCCCTTACCAGCAATCTCAATGTCCTGCTGATCGACCCGTATGGTTTATTAATAATTCAACTGTATATCAGTCTGAACATTTGTATATTAAATGGGATTTTGGTGATCAAAGATGGGCTCCAGCATGTACTTCATACTCTACCCCTCATCTGTATCCACCTCAAAATGGAAGGAGATTATTTACTGATGCTGGTAATATGGCCAACAATACGGATGGTCATTTTATTAATAATGGTCGTGCCTATGACGGACGTTTGCAACAATGTAGATGGTCGCACGATACCCTGCCAATTCACACCTATCAAGGTTGGGAGCAATTATTTAATTGGCATTTATATGGTCATGATTACCCGCCTTATGATACAACTAGATGGGCTAAAGGATATACCAAATGGCCTACTAATGAAGTACCTCCAGCAGGCAAAAATTGGGTTCAGCCTATTGATACATCATCTTGGAATAAACCATTATATGCTTTTCCTACTCGAATTGATACCATGACCAATATGTGGCCTAATGATTTAAGGCCAAATACCCCTATTACTACTAATGCTCCTATTCCAGATCCAATTGCAGCCGCTCTTGGTTATCCATTTTATAGAGACAATGGAAAGGTTAAATATTATACCATTCCAGCCGGAACCCGTTTTGATACTTCCACATTTGTAACCATAACCGATCCATTGGACACCCTTCCAAACGGAGCGCTAAGAAGATATAGAGGCAAACAAAAGGTACCTGGAACGAAAATGTCTTTATATAGATACATTTTCAATAGGGTTATAACCCAGTGCATTACTGTAAAATTATACATGCAAGATTCATCAAACAATGCATCAGAAGCTGCGGACTCATTTATTGTGGATGAAAAGGGTATAGTTAGAAGACAATTTCCAATTAAGAGTAAACTAACTGGATTAGATTCTATTTACAAATATGTTGATGATACATTATTATCGAAGTTTGATTGTAATGGAAGTTCAAATACCCAATTACAATTTATGAAATCAGATGCATGGGGTTTAGGGAAAAATGCAGATGGTAAAGAATGTCCTGGTCTTGATTTAGGACCTCACACAGGTGTTGGATTCGAACTTTCCAATGTTTTGGCGGGTAAAACGGCCCCATCATGCGGTAGATCTTATTTGTTGTTTAATTACGATTCATTATTCGATAGGCATGATAATACGCCATGTGTACTTGATGCTTTTGTGCCGTTTGATGCTTCTAATTCGCCAGTTAATACCGGTGGATATGCCTACCCAGCATATAATGGCACTGGTCAATTTAATCCTAATACTGTTTGGACAAGTATTAATGGTGGGGGTGGAACGGGAGTAAACTGGACTCATTATCAATCGCCACCCTCTACAGGATTTGCGCATATGGGAAATTTAGCTGCTCAGCGTGATGGATTTATTACAGTAGGTTTGATTATAGGAAATGGATGTAATGGAACTGATTGTAGCAAGCCAGATCCGGATTGTTTGTCGGATACTATTTGGTACCATAATTTTATTCAAATCCTAGGTTTGGAAGCAGCCTTTAATGTATTGCCTTATACCAAAGCTGATACCAATGTTTATTTTTGTAGTAACTTACTTAGAGGTAGAGGTGATACTGTTACTTGTGTGCCTACCTTACCTGTTCAAAAATTCATGTTATCTGATGCATGGATTTGGGGTGATGGATTTGAAACAGTTGATTCATTCTATGTAACAGGTGAGCAAACCACACCTATTCCTGTAGCAAGGAAACGATTTACTATTGATAGGCAAGATCCAACCAATCCAAAAGTATATTTAGATAGTGTATTTGATATTGGTAAACGTGTTAGAATTGATTTAAGAATTGATACCATTTGGCAATGTGGTGACAACCAACACCGCCTACCTCCTCAGAAAATTGATACCGTTAAGTATATATATGATTCTGCTTTCTTCTTAGCTCCTGTGAAACATAAATACAATTTAACATCTTTTGAGATGAAGGATCCAAATAGTGTGGCTGCCGATGGAAGAAGATGGGAGGTAACACCTATTCAAAGGATTTTAAGAGCACAAAATGGTTGTGCCCGAGGATATCAAAGAACAGTAACCATTGGAATTATTGATACTTTCTATGTGTCTGATACATTGGTTTGTTTGGGAGAAGAGGTTCAATTTGTGGATTATGTGAGATATTGGATTCCTTACCAATGTTTCTACAGACCAGATATTGCTGTTGATACTTTCCCTTTCACTGCCGATCCATGGTTGCCTTCTATCAGGTCTTATGATGATTGGAGATATGCTAGTTATGGCTATCCAATTGATACTTTCAAAACATTTGGTACCCCTCCAACATTCTGGACTGATCCTGTTACAGGTTTGCAAAGAACTTATTTCAAAGAGCGTATTTATTGGGATTGGGAATCTGATGGTATAACCGATGCCAATATGGTACAAGTACCTAAACATAAATTTACCAAAGCGGGTAAGTATAAAGTGAGCATGTACACAAGAGATAGTGCCGGATATTGGGATACATGTTTTAGGTATATTTATGTAATGGAACCGCGACCAAAATTCACAAGTAAGAGTAATATCCTCACTTTTAATTGTCGAGATACAGTTCAATTATTTGATTCATCAATTGCTTATCCGCAAACGACAGGAACTGATAGTTGCAGGAAAGTTGACGGCTCTCCTTGTGATCAGATTACTGATGTATTCTGGTGGTTTGGTGATAGAAAGAAAACGCCATTTAACTACCAGTCCATTATTCGAAATCCTATTTACGATTACAGGCAGAATGGTAAATTTATAGTTCAATTGGCAGTATATACCGAACAAGGCTGTACCGATACCATTAATCAAGAAATATTCTTAAATGGTCCAAGGCCTAAGATTAAGCTTCTTTCTGATAGTGTTGGTTGTGTGCCTTATAGTGTAAGGGTTTTAAGTACGCCTGATGTTGATAAACGAGATCCAAGAGATACAGCTACCCAATTAACCATTGTTCAGTCTGGCAACCAATACCGAGATCAGGCAAGGTTAAACTGGTCTAAAACACAAGAAGCTACTTTTAGTTATGATAAGCCTGGAATTTATTATATCACAGCTTTAGGTGTAGATAATATAGATGCAGGTAACGCTTCATGTCCTATTATCAGTGTGCCAGATACATTTGGTGGAAACGAACCTCCAATTAGGGTATATGTGGTGGCTCCTCCTGAAGTGAAAATAGAAACATCTAAGCAAAGAATGTGTGTAGGTGACATTTTCAAAATAAGAAACAAGTCGAATTTTGATTCAATCAATCGCTTTACATTTGATATTTGGGATTCAGCCTATACTAGGAAAATAGATAGTTTGTTAAAAACTAGTTTCCTTGGCGATAGTTCTTTCCAATACAGGTTTACTGAAAGAGGAACATATAACATTGTTGGTTCATCAAGTAGGTTTATTAGATCACTTGGATTAACTTCTCCTGAAGCTATTGCCTCTTGCGAAAGAAGTGATACTGTAACGGTATTTACAACTTCGACCAAAGCTGACTTTAGAATTGACACTACTGCTACTAAAGGTATATTTAGTTTTGTCAATCTCTCTGATACAGCCTTGTCGGATGTGTATACTTGGACAGTATTCGC
>CANHJJ010000020.1 GCA_947460565.1 Bacteroidota bacterium | reverse complement strand
TTTCTAGTTTAGAATTTAAAGTATAAAGAAGCCGCGCATTTTGCGCGGCTTTTTTTATGTACAATCTAATATTCTAAACTCATTTTCGATTAAAAAACTAAACTAATTAACTAAACTTGTAGTCAATAATGGCACCAGAAAAAGATATTTTAATTAAAGCCTACAGACTAATGTGCACAGCCAAAGCAATGGCAGAAGTGTATGATGCAAATAGAAGTGTAACTAAATACGTGCACAGCACAAGCCGAGGACATGAAGCCATCCAATTAGCTTTGGGTTTTCAGTTGAAGGCCTTTGATTATGTTTCTCCATATTATCGTGATGAAAGTTTGCTTTTAGGTATTGGCTTAAAACCTTATGAACTGATGTTACAGCTATTGGCTAAAGCAGATGATCCTTTTAGTGGTGGAAGGAGTTATTACTCACATCCTAGTTTGCGTAGAGATGGTATGCCAGTCATTCCGCACCAAAGCAGTGCAACAGGAATGCAGGCGATACCGACAACTGGCATTGCACATGGTGTCTCTTATAAAGAGAGCCAAGGCCTTAGTAATCCACTTGAAAAAGCAGTTGTTGTTTGTAGCCTGGGTGATGGTTCCGTTACCGAAGGTGAGGTTGCTGAAGCATTGCAGATGGCGGTTTTAAAGAAGCTACCTATTTTATATTTTATTCAAGATAATGATTGGGGTATTAGTGCAACTGCTGCTGAAATGCGTGCCATGAATGCCTATGAGTATGCTGCAGGCTTTAAAGGATTAGAAAGACGTAGTATTGATGGCAGCGATTTTGTTGAATCTTGGCAAGCAGTTAAAGAAGCCATTGCATATGTTAGGGTGCATCGAGCACCCATGCTTTTACACGCTAAAGTTCCTTTACTGGGTCATCATACAAGCGGTGTCAGGAAAGAATGGTATCGAACAGATGAAGACTTAGTTTCACATCAAACAGATGACCCAGGACCAAAATTAAGGCTATACCTGATAAATGAAAATATTGCGAGTGATTTTGACCTAAAAGCTATTGAAGAGGAAACAGCCTTAGAAGTTGCTGAGCAATTTGAAGATGCAAAAAATGCAAATGATCCAAATGTTAATTGTGTTTTAGATCATATTTATACCCCTAGTAAAGCAACTATTGAAACAGGTATTAGATGTCCTGTGGGCAAAGAACCATCTGTTATGGTGGATGCAGCGCTGCACGCCATAGATGAAATTATGCGGACTCATCCTGAAGCCATTTTTTATGGCCAAGATGTGGGTAAAAGACTGGGTGGTGTTTTTCGTGAAGCTGCCACCCTGGCTGATAAGTATGGTGAAAATAGGGTGTTCAACACACCCATACAAGAAGCGTATATTGTAGGTTCTACAGTAGGAATGAGTGCTACGGGCGTTAAACCTATTGTTGAAATACAGTTTGGCGATTATGTGTGGACTGGGGTAAATCAATTGGTGTGTGAGATTACAAAATCGAGTTACTTGACTATGGGTAAATTCCCAGTGAGCTGTGTATTAAGAATTCCAGTAGGCGCATATGGGGGTGGCGGTCCATACCATAGTGGAAGCATTGAGTCCACATTATTAACCTTAAAGGGAATCAAAATAGCCTACCCTAGTAACGCAGCCGATATGAAGGGTTTAATGAAAGCGGCTTATTATGATGGAAATCCTTGTATCATGCTTGAGCACAAAGGATTATACTGGAGTAAGAATCCAGGAACTGAATTGGCAAGATGTATTGAGCCCGATGAAGATTATATTTTACCTTTTGGAAAAGCAAATGTTGTTCAAGAAGCTTCAGAAGAGGCAATTGAAAATGGCGAAAGTTGCTGCATAATCACTTGGGGAATGGGTGTATACTGGAGCTTAGCGGCCAGTAAAGCATTTTCTTCTCAGGTTGAAATTGTTGATTTAAGAAGTCTTCAGCCTTTGGATGAAGAAACCATTATGAATTCGGTAATGAAACATGGAAAATGTTTGATTGTTACTGAGGAGCCATTGTTAAACTCTTTTGCTGAAAGTCTTGCTGCACGTATCATGCAAGAATGTTTTACAAAGTTAGATGCTCCTGTTATGACAATTGGTGCTAAAAATGTTCCTGCCATTCCTTTAAACATGGCTTTAGAAGCAGAGATATTGCCTAATGCAGAGAAAGTGGCTGAAAAGCTCAGACAGTTATTAGCTTACTAATTCATAGTAATAATGGTTTCACAAACCACATTATTTGGGAATGAAAACAATACTGAATGCTTTGGAATAACATCAGCATCTCAGTGTGTTATCATTGAAAAAATGACTGCTGAAGAACTAAACAATTCGTTATTAAGTATTCAATATAATTTTAAGGAAACACAATTTGGAGAAATATTAATTGCCTCCACAATCAAAGGAATTTGTTTTTTATCTTTTGCTTATGATAAAACAAAAGCTATTCAAGATTTGAAAAACTATTATCCAAAAGCGATATTTGAGCAAGCCAATTCGATTAAACAAAATTTGGCTTTGCAAACTATTAATGGTAATTTAATACCCAAACCTTTAATTCTGCATTTAAAAGGAACTGAATTTCAAGTTCAGATTTGGTGTAAGTTACTAGAAATTCCCTTTGGAAAACTAATTAGCTATAGTCAATTGGCTAAGTCTATCAACAAACCAAAAGCAGCAAGAGCTGTGGGTACAGCCATTGGTAGCAATCCAATAGCATACTTAATTCCTTGTCATAGAGTAGTACAATCCAATGGAAGTTTAGGTGGTTATATGTGGGGCCTAAAGAGAAAATCAGACATCATTTCTTGGGAAGTAAAAAGAACTTAGAAAGACTGATTATTTATCAACTGATTTTATCTAAGTAAATATTGTAAAAACTAAAAAGCTACTTGCATAGGCTAAGACTGTCATATACACAAACTGAATAATTGGCCATTTATTGCTATGAGTTTCTTTTTTTACCACAGCAATAGTACTCATACATTGCAAGGCAAAGGCATAAAAAATCATCAATGATAGGATGGTGGCTAGGCTATAACTTGGTTTCCCCGTTTGGCTATTTATCTCTGCCTGCATTTTCGTTTTAATATTGCTAAAGGTTTCTTCACCACCATCATCATTTACACTATAGATGGTGCTCATTGTTCCAACAAAAACTTCTCTTGCTGCAAGGGATGTTAGCAATGCAATACCAATCTTCCAATCAAACCCAAGGGGACGAATTGCAGGCTCTATCATTTTGCCAAATTCACCTGCATAACTCGCTTCAAGTTTCTGCGAATTCATTTGGAGTTTGGCTTCCTCTCGCAATGTTTCTGGTATAGTATCGTTATTTATTGTGCTTGCAAATTTTTGTTCCACCTTGGCAATATTACCATGAGGCCCTGTTGAGGCTAATACCCATAATACAACAGAAACAGCAACTATAATTTTTCCAGCACCCCACACAAAAGCACCTGCTTTTTCGTAAAGGGTAATCATCAAGTTACTAAATACAGGCATTTTATAACTCGGCAATTCCATTATGAAATAATTTTTCTGTTTTTGTTTGATGAAAAACTTAAAAATCCAAGCACTAAAAATGGCAGCAACAAACCCAATAAGATACATTAACATTAATACCAATCCATGCACATTAAATGGTCCCCATTTGGCGGTATCAGGTATTAACATACCTATCAATAATGTGTAAACAGGAAGTCGTGCACTACAACTCATAAGTGGAGTAACCAATATGGTTATAAGCCTTTCCTTTTTATTCTCAATGTTTCTAGATGCCATGATACTAGGCACTGCACAAGCCATTCCGCTAATAAGGGGTACTATCGATTTACCATTCATACCAAATGGTCGCATGATACGATCCATCATAAACCCAACTCGAGCCATATACCCAACATCTTCTAATATGGCAATAAATAAGAAAAGGATGATTATTTGAGGAAGGAATATCATTACACCGCTAAGGCCAGCAAGAATTCCCTGAACCATTAAGTCATTTAAAATTCCTTTGGGCATTTGTGTTTCGATGTAATTTGATATCAAACCAAAAATGTATTCAACAAAATCCATAGGATAACTACTCCAGCTAAACATAGCTTGAAATACTAATAGTAGTAAAACTAAAAAAATGCCGATTCCCCAGTAACGATGGGTTAAAATTTCATCTACTTTATGAGTGAGTGAATTTTTTAGTTGACTGGTGTTTTTTAATCTTGCATTTCTAACAGTAGTTTCAATAATATGATACCTTGATAAAATTTCATCCTCTTGAAATTTGCGGGTATCAAAGCTGTATTTTTCAAAAAGCTTAATAATACGCTGAGCTTTTTCACTTAATAAACTTGAAGCATTAATGGCAAATTGCAAGGCTGCATACTTATTGCGTTTATCAGTGGCCTTGCATATTTCATCAAGCATCTTGGCATTCACATGATCCAAGTTGTAATATTGAGCAGTGATGCGCAACTTGTCGTTGAGTAAAGCAGATTTAATATTATCGATTCCTTCTTGCTTCCTAGCATTGATAGCGAAAATGGGAACCCCAAGTTCTTTTTCGAGTAGTTTTAAGTCATAACGAATGCCTTTTCGTTCTGCCACATCCATCATGTTTAAACATAGGATAATCGGAACGCCTAAATCTGCAACTTGACTAAATAAGAGTAAATTCCTTTTAAGGTTGCTAGCATCAGCAATGAATATGACTAAGTCAGGGTAATTGTTCTCAGCTTTGTTTCTTAATATTTCATAGGTAACAAGCTCGTCAGCACTCTTGGGATAAAGGCTGTATGTACCTGGCAAATCAATAATTTGTGCTTTTACACCTGCACTTAATTTGGTTTCACCAGTTTTTTTCTCAACGGTTGTACCAGCAAAATTACTTACCTTATGATTAAGGCCTGTGAGGGCATTAAATAAACTTGTTTTACCACAATTGGGATTTCCTACTAAGGCTACGGTTATCTCTTTCTGCATTAATCAATAGGTTTAATCTGAACACTCCCAGCATCTTGTAATCGAATACAAATCTTACTTTCACTAAGCAGCACGGCAATAGGGTCGCCAAATGGGGCTACATTTTCTAGCATTATTGTTTCACCAGGTAACAAGCCCATTTCAAACAATTTTAATGAAAGGTCATCATCGGTAACCCTCTCAATAATGGCTTTTTGTCCAAACTTTAATTCAGTTAGATTCATAAGACGCCCGCAATTTAGAATAATTAAAAGGTATTTACACGAATTGATATAAATTGGATAATGACAATATTAAGTTGAAGTACAACAGCATTAATTTCAATCTAAACTATACTCAATTAATAATAAAATTTTTAAATTTCATTAAACCATTTTTGGTTTTGTTTGTCAAACCAAACTAATTTGAATAATTATGCATAAAAAATTACTACTCCCTATTTTTTTCTTCTTGATTTTCGGGTTTAATTCTCAAGTTTTAAAAGCACAGAAGTATACTATTATATTAGGCCGTCCCACTGATAGCTTGGTAACCGCCAGTGTTGCCTTTGATCAAATGGTGGAGTATTATTTTGAATATGGGATACAAAGTGGAAACTATACCCAAGTAACCACAGTATATGCTAATTCAGCCAATACACCAGATGAAAGAGATTTAGATAAATTGTCTCCTAATACAAGGTATTACTATAGGCTTAGGTATCGTTTAATTGGAGCTATTTCCTATGCTTCAAGTAATGAGTTTACTTTTATTACACAAAGAAGCAAAGGAAATATCTTTTCATTTACTATCGAAGCTGATGAACACTTGTATGATAAGAAGGGCGTTGATAACATGTATAGGATTACTTTGGCTAATCAAGCAAAAGATAAACCTGATTTTATGTTATCATTAGGAGATATATTTGGAGATGATCATTATCCAACCACAATTACTTCTCAGCAATTGGATGTTTTGCATGCAAACTATCGACCATTTTTAGGAGCCATTTGTCATTCGATTCCATTTTATGTTTGCCTTGGAAATCACGAGGGAGAAAATGATTATTACAAGGCAATTAATCCACCAAATAATCTCGCTATTTGGGCTACGCTATGGCGTAAAAATTATTATCCTAACCCTTTTCCAAATGGATTTTACTCGGGAAATACAGATAGAGAACCTTTTGGGGTAGATTATCCTGAGAACTATTATGCTTGGACTTGGGGCGATGCACAATTTATTGTTTTAGATGTGTATAGAGATCAATGCGATACTTCCGAAAAACCTCAAGGTTGGAATTGGTCATTAGGATTGCCTCAATACACTTGGTTAAAGAATACCCTAGAATCTAGCACATCAAAATACAAGTTTGTATTCGCTCACCATATAAGAGGTCAGGGGCGAGGAGGAATTACAAATGCACAACTTTATGAATGGGGAGGATTGAATAAATTAGGAGGCGCTAATACCTTCGCTAACAATAGACCAGGTTGGGCAAAGCCAATTCATAAATTATTTGTTGATAATAAAGTCAATATTTTTTTTCAAGGCCATGACCATGTATTTGCCCATGAAATTTTGGATAGTATAACCTATCAAGCGGTGCCGATGGCCGCTGATTCAACCTATGAAATTGGAATGTTGGCCAATGCTGATTCTTATGTTTCAGATACCGTTGTTGGAACGGGTCATTTGAGGGTAACGGTGTCGCCAGAAAATGTTAAAGTTGATTTTGTTCGCGCCTATTTACCTGCAGATACTCTTGGGGCACACAAAAATGGAGAAGTTGCTTTTTCATATACCATTGGATCTGCTAAGGGTTCTGCAATAAATGAAATAATTGAGGCAGATCAAGTGAATATATTTCCAAATCCATCAAACGATTTATTAAATGTATATCTTTCAAATAAGTCAGAAATATTGTTCCTTTACATTTACAACGCAATGGGACAATTAGTAGCCAAAGAACATTCTAACACACTTGATGTAAGTGCATTTCCAAATGGCGTTTATATTTTATCTGTGGAGACAAATCTTGGCTCATTTAATAAAAGGGTAATCATAAATAGATAGTTCAAATGAAAAGACTAAGCTTCGCAATCATAATATTATTTTCTGTTTTTAGTTCATCATTTGGGCAGAGCTTACTACACACAGAAATTTTAGGCAGGCCTACAAATAACTCAATAACAATCCAAGCTTTTTTTGATACAACGGTAGAGATTAGTATTCGTTATGGAATAAGCCCATCAAATTATTCAAATCAAACCAATTGGCAATCTTTTTTGGGGAAGGAACCTGCTGAAATTGTATTGAATAACTTACTAGAAGATACAAAATATTATTACCAACTTGTTTATCGTTTACCAGGCTCTACAAGCCTTATATATAGACCAGAGTATTCATTTAGCACCCAAAGGAAAATGGACAAGTCATTTTCATTTACTGTGCAAGCAGATCCGCATTTAGATGAACAAAGTGATACGGCTTTATATAAACTTTGCCTGAAGAATCAATTAGAAGATAATCCTGATTTTATGATTGATTTGGGTGATTTTTTAATGTCTGATAAATTAACAAATGCGTCTAGAATTGTTCCAAGAGATACCATTACCTATAGATGCAATCTGCTTAGAAGTTATTACGAAAACATTGGGCATTCAATTCCTTTATTTATTGCACTTGGAAATCATGAAGGAGAGGCTGGTTGGCAGATAAATAATACGGCTAACAATATTGCAGTATGGGGTACTTTGGATAGAAAGAAATATTTTTTGAACCCTTCTCCAAATGCATTTTATTCAGGTGATACAACCAATCATCTTTTTGTTGGTAAACGTGAGAATTATTACTCATGGGTTTGGGGAGATGCGCTATTTATTGTATTAGATCCCTATTGGTATACCAGTCCTAAGCCTGATTCATTAAATGGTTGGAGATGGACCCTAGGTAAGACACAATATGATTGGTTGAAGCATACACTTGAAAAAAATAGTTCAAAATTTAAGTTTGTATTTGCACATCAAATCATTGGTGGCGATCCAGATGGAAGAGGAGGTGTTGAATTTGCTAACCTATATGAATGGGGAGGAAATAATTTAGATGGGACAAGAGGTTTTGAAAGTAATAGACCCGGTTGGTATAAACCTATTAAAGATTTACTTACTGAACACAGGGTAAATATTTTCTTTCATGGGCATGATCATTTTTTTGGCATGCAGCAAAAAAATTGTCTTTATTATCAAGAGATTCCTCAACCAAGTCATCCTAATTTCACATCAATTGCTCAAGCGATAAAATATGGATACAAGGAGGGAGTTATCTTACCTGGATCTGGTCATATAAGAGTTACAGTTGATGGAAATGGTGCAAAGGTAGATTATGTTAGAGCTTATTTACCTAAGAATGAAAACGGGTCTAGAAAAAACAAAGATATCGCAGCATCATACTATATAGGAAATAAGAATTGTTATGACTCTTTAAATTCAAGTTCACCCATTGTTTGGAATTCCAATTATACTGATGAATTAATTTATCCAAATCCATTTGCAGAGGAGACTAAAATTGAATTGAACCTAAATAAGTCTAATATTCTGAATCTAGTAATATGCAATCAAAATGGCCAAATAGTAAGGACCTTATTAAATAATTATAAAATTCAAAAAGGACAGTTTCAAATAATATGGGATGGGCAAGATGATAATGGAAATAAGCTGCCAACAGGTGTATATTATTATCAATTAAAGGGACTTAACGAACAAATTAAAACGCACAAAATCATACTAAATAGATAATCAAAATTTATGAAAAAATTGTTTTTACTTATATACCTATTTGCTATGTCATGCATAGCGATGGCGCATGATGCACATTATGATAAATTAATTCTAAGGCAATGGCAGTTTACATCGGAGCAAAAAACAATAGTAGGCTCATTTTATATGTTTAAAGACAACAAGGTCTTTATTGAGGATATTAATGGAGAAATATTATCTATACCTATATCAAAAGTTTCAGATATTGATAAAGCTTATGTGATGGAGAAGTATCAAAATATTGTCAAGATTAACTCTGATCCAAAGCAATCTAATTCATTGCCACTTTCTAAAATTATTTTAACAATAGTGTCTTTGCTATTGCTTACCATCTTTATATTTTATTTTTCGCGTGTTCAACAAAGAAAGTTCTTATATCCTGTTTTGTTTGTAGGAATCTTAGGTATCTTGTTTAGTTTTACTCAAAGGTTAATGAAAACAACTACAGATCCAAACTTTGTCAATTCAGCCTTTATTCCATTTAAGCCGGAAGTAAATACAAGGTGGGATAATAATTATTTTTATGTTGAGTCAAAGGGTATTCCCCAACATTTGATGATGGCAGGTATTACCGGTTGGCAGCAGCAATTTCCTATACCGCAATGTTATATTGGAAATAATGCTTGGAGTATTCCTTTAAATCCTATTAAAGCAACAAATCCAGTTCCCGTAAATCAGCAACATTTTCTGAGAGGTGCCATCGCTGTGGCAGCAAATGGCATAGCCATCTTTAATCCATATACTAATACTGGAGTAGATGCTTTGTTAGATGGACAGCTAGATAATTTTGGCGGACATTGTGGAAGAGCAGATGACTATCATTACCATAATGCGCCTCTGTTTCTAGATGATAAAACAGCAGATATTTTGCCCCTAGCATTTGCTTTAGATGGTTATGCAGTATATGGTTCATTGGAGCCTGATGGCTCACAGATGAAGCCATTGGATGCAAATCATGGGCATGAAGTAGATAATGGAGTTTACCATTATCATGGTACCAAAACCGCACCGTATATGATAGGAAATATGGTAGGCAAGGTTACCGAAGATTCGACACTACAAATTATTCCTCAGGCTTCGGCTAAGCCTGTTCGTCCTTCTGGTACACCTCTTAAAGGTGCTGTAATTACTAGCTGTATACCAAACTCCTCAGGAAATGGATACACATTAACTTATACCTTAAATGGGGCAACGGATTCTGTTGAATACAGTTGGACACCTGCAGGTGCTTATACTTTTAATTATTATGTTTCAGGAGTTAAAACCACTACTAATTATAAAGGCACCCCTATATGTACTGTCCCAAATACTAGTTCAATAAATCAAACTCTTAAAGACGAAAAGATTGTAAGAATCTTTCCTAACCCATCCACATCTGTTTTGAATATTCAACTTGACTTAAATGGTATCAATGATGAATTTAAACAAATTAGCTTGTATAGCCTTAAAGGTGAAAAAGTTTTCTCATCTAATAAATATGAGCGACAAATTGATACAAAATCATTCGCACCTGGAATATATTTAGTTAATATATGTTTTGATACTTTTCAGATTACTAAAAAAATAGTTATTGAGTAATGTTAATGAGGTACATATTTTTTTTAGGTTTATTTATTTCTAGCTTTTGCTATTCTCAACAAGTAACGCAATCCATGAAACGCTTGCCTGACACTGGTCAAAAATTGAGTTATACAAATACGTTCGGAGAAGATAATGATTATAATATTAATTCTCCATTTTATATCAATAACAATGATGGAACCATAACAGATACCATAACAGGATTGATGTGGCAAAAAACAGATGGTGGTGAAATGACTTTTGAAAATGCACTTAGCTACACAGATACCTTAACACTTGGAGGTTTCAATAATTGGCGTTTACCAAATGCCCATGAAGCATTTAGTATATTGAATTTGCAAAGTAATAATCCCGCTTTGGATGTTTCTTTTTTTACCAAAACACTAGCTGATTATTGGTGGACATCAAATAGGCAAATAAATGATAGTACAAAAATTTGGGTTACCAATGCAGGTGGAGGTATTGGAAACCATCCCAAATCAGAAACCATTAGTGCAGGAGGTACAAAGAAAATACATGTACGTGCTGTTAGAGATATTATTGCTCCTCCCATTCTAGCAAATCTATATACAGACAATTTAGTTGGAAGTGTTATTGATAATAGAACCCATTTAGTTTGGCAAAAGATTCCAAATACCAATCCAATGTCATGGGAGGCCGCATTACAATATGCTGAGGGATTAATATTAGGAAACGATAGTAATTGGAGATTGCCCAACATTAAAGAATTGCAATCTTTAAATGATGAATCATATGTCAATCCAAGTGTCAATCCTTCATTTTTCAATAACATGGGTGTTCGAAAATATTGGTCATCCACCACGCAGCAAAACCAAGTGGCTAATGCTTGGTATTGGAATACACAATATGGAATTACAACCTATGATGCTAAATCAAATAACAACTTTGTTATCTGTGTAAGAACTAACAAAGCTACTATTGCAAGTTCAATTGAAATTTTTTCAATCCATGAAAATAAAGTTAAAGTACTTCCCAATCCATTTGTGGATAGAATTGAAATAACTGGTTTTGATAATAATTCAGTTTTTTGTTTGTTTGATGCTACAGGTAATATGGTTTTTGAAGGGAACGATATTTCTAGTCAGAGTTTTGCGTTCTTAAATAGGGGAGTATACTTTATTTTCATAAAGAATTCTGGTATTAAACCAATCAAGCTAATTAAAAATTGACAACTGAATTTATTAAATATGTAGTACTTGGATTTACTCATGTAATCCCCTTAGGTTACGACCATATATTATTTATTATTAGCCTATATTTATTAGATTCAAAGTTTAAATCTACCATTATTCAATGTAGCATTTTCACACTTGCGCATAGCATTAGTTTAGGATTAACCACATACGGGTTAATAGTTCCAAAAATTAATTTGGTTGAATCCTTTATTGCTTTGTCAATCGTCTATGCTGCAATTGAGAATATTGTAAAAACGAAATTGAGTAAGTGGCGTTTGATAATCATATTTTGTTTTGGGTTAATACATGGGATGGGATTTGCCAGTGCACTTAAAGATGCTGGAATATCTCAAAACTACTTTATTCAATCACTTTTAGGATTTAATATAGGTGTTGAAATGGGACAAATTTTAGTGATAATAATCACGTATATCGTTCTTGTTAGAAGCTTTGCAAATAAGGTATGGTATCAAACAAAAGTGGTTTATCCTATTTCGAGCCTTATAGCTTGTTTAGGAATATTTTGGGTGATAATTAGATTCATGGCTTAAAATGAATTTTCAATAAAATATATGTCAATATGTGCCTTATCCTTAGATTCAATTTTACGTAACTAAGAATTAAAACTAAATTTATTTAACCGAATTCTCCTTTGGTCCTCTGAGATGTATTACCAATCCGTTTAGAAAATTTCTCAAAATTTGATCTCCACATGGTTTGTAATTAGGGTGGTCTTCTTTCCTAAAGAATGCACCTAATTCGCTTTCTGTAATTTTAAAATCAACTAATTTCAAAATCTCAATGATGTCAGTATTCTTGAGCTGAAGCGCTACTCTCAACTTTTTTAGTATATCGTTATTGCTCATTTACTTGATTCGGTTTTCAAATAGATTATTATATGTATTTTCTGCTTTTGAATAATAATATTTTGATTCTAGTTTTTTAATCCAAATATTGTTTTCTCTTGAAAAGGCAATTGTATTGATTAATTTGTTTTTAAATTTTGTCTTTTTGTCAAATCCGCAAATTTGAGAAGTTGAGATATTTGTATCAAAAAAGTGCATTTTTTTTTCAATTGCATTCCAATGGTTATCTTCGAAATCAAATTTTATTTCTTCACAAGTATCGCCTTTAAAACTCAGATTAAATTGAATTTTTGAACGAGTAATCCAAATTCCTTTTTTATTGTTTTTGATTAAGCTAATTACACTTTTATTTTTTTTGTTTATTGAAATATTCATTCCAGTTAATTTCCATTCAACGTCAAACGTATTCCATTTATACTGGTTGCATATTACTTCAAGACTATTTGAATCATAAAAATAATCCTCTTTGTAAGTGTTTTCCCAATCCTCAATATTGATATTCCAGTTAGATTGTGTTTTCTTAACTAGAATATTATTTTGATTAAACTCAAAAATTTCTTTTGACGTATTAAGCCATTCCCTCTTAATTTTATTCCATACACAATGAATCAAAATATTATTATTTCCTTTTTTATCATAATTGTAATCAATCCTTTCTTCATCTTCCCATTTCTTATTCCCAGGATTATATTTTAGGTAATATGCCTTTACAATATAACCCAAAGAGTCATAAATATATTTTTGTAAATAATAGGGGTAATATACTTTTCGGGATTCTATATTAATGAAATAACAAATGCTATCGCCTCTCAATGATTTAAGCGCATATTGGTTTGCTTTTTCATGATTTTTACATCCTATTATTGATAGCATCATAAGAAATAAACAAAAGCGCATTGTTTTTATTATTTAAAAAGTGATGTGTTTTATTTTTGTTTATTTTTATTAAGCCAATCAGCAATATCTTTACTTATATAGTCTGGTATGTTCCCCTTTTTGTAATATTCATAATACTCTGAAGGGTTTTCTCCTTCCATCATAATGTGATTTAGTTTTGGATAGAATAGAAAAGAAACGTCTTTTGTTCGTTTTAATTTCTTTTGCCAAATCTCATAATTTTTTATTCCCGTTTGATAATCTCTGCCAAAATTTATAATTAAAACAGGTTTATTTAATTGTTTAGTTGTTGCAACATGATCGAAATTATTCATCCAGATCCAATATTCAGGGCTTACCATAAATGGCATTGAGTCCCTTGGAGTATTCTCATCAAACTTCCCATTCAATGCAAATTTTGCATGTCGAGTTTGATCGTTATACATAGGTGCCTTTTCTGGTGTCATAACTTTTAAATAGTTATACTGTTCAACCATATTGGCAAGGGTATTCATAGAATGCGAACCAATCATTATAACCCCTTTAATGTCATTAGAATTTTTTGCCATATATGATGCAATTAGTCCACCTTGACCATGGCCTAACAAATATATTTTACTAGTATCAATATCTG
>CANHJJ010000019.1 GCA_947460565.1 Bacteroidota bacterium | reverse complement strand
TGTATCAAATGCATAGTATGCATAGCCTGCAGCAATTAATTGCTCAGCAAATTGCCTATACATAGGCTTTCTATCACTTTGGCGATAAGGGGCATGAGGACCCTCTCCAAAACCAACACCTTCGTTAGGCTCAATGCCCAACCATTTCAAACTCTCAATAATATATTCTTCAGCACCGGGCACAAATCTAGTTTGGTCGGTATCTTCGATACGTAGGACAAAATCTCCTCCGTGTTTTTTAGCAAATAAATAATTGTACAAAGCCGTACGCACCCCACCAATGTGCAAAGCCCCTGTAGGACTTGGTGCAAATCGTACCCTAACTCTTCTGTCTTGTGTCATAATTTTAGTGGCGCAAACCTAACTAAATCTGCATAAACAAAAAAGTAGGAATAATAGTATTGTAAAACAGGAACTTGCTTGAGATCTAAATATTTTTCAAAGGATTTCTGACAACTATTCAAACATAAGTTTCAATACAACAGATTGGTTGCTATCCAAGTTTTTGACTGATACCATGTACAATCCTGTTTTTAATTCATCTTTTAGGATGTTTAGCTCTTTACCTTTAAAGGTTTTGTAACTTCTTAGCTGTTTGCCATTCACATCGCTGATATCTATTTTCCAGTTGGCTATTTCTTTCAATTCCAACAAACTTTGACTATTACTTGGGTTAGGATATAGTTTAATATTTTCAGCGTTCAAGTCTTCAATGGATGAGGTGGAATCGGTGGATGAATGAACCCAAATGGCGAATGACCTTGCACTGCGGGCTGGAATAGGGCAAGACCTATCTTTTGCTTCAACCGTAATGAAATATGGTCTTTTGTGGGCATTGTTGAAGGCATCCATAGTGGGAGTCCAACAAAACTTCCATCTATCGAATTTTTGTATTCCTATGTGTTCATCGCTATCCATGTATGTAAGCCTTGGATAGGTAGGTTCAATGGTAGCAATGCCATTCGTTGCATTACTAAAAATTGGTGGAATTAATGCCGCAAGGTCGGTTGTATCAGTTACTTCAACACCATCCAAAGCCTCAATAAAAAAGCACTTGTTTTCATTAACATTAAATGCCCAATTTGTTTTTGGAATATAATTGGTAGGAATAGGAGTTGGTTTAGGATTTATTACTTGGGTATTGCTAATTAAATCGCCCTGCTCGGTATAGGTAATAAATTTAGGGGGATCATTTGGAGGGCAATCATTTTTAGATAAGAATTGAATTTCCCTGTTTGTTGTGCCTACTTTATAGGCAGTTCCATTGGGACGGAATCTCCACTGTGTAACCTCAATAACAAGATTTGAAACAAAGCTACCTATTGGAGTGAAAATTAAATCTCCAGTATTTGCATTAAGGTGAATACCATAAGGTGGAGGTAAATTCGCATTGGGTTGACCAAGGAATGGAAAAGGAATAGAATCATAACTGTAAGGTGCTTTGTATGGAGCAGGGGAATTTGCAGAAATCATCGACTTGCCAAAGGCATAACTCAAAGAATCTCCATCAGGGTCATATGCACCCAAATTGTAATCGAATTCCTGTCCTGCACACAACATAATAATGGGTTTATTCATGAATATAGGTGCATTGTTACAAGGTTCAGCGCATCGGTTTATGGTGGCTCCCATGTAATATGACAAACCTGAAGGATTTTGCAAATTGGTATTCGCGGCATTTCTGCAACATTCGGTCCAGCCTACCGCAATATTGCAGCAGCTTGTTGGTATGATTTGCGATAAATCTACCCTACCTGTAAATGTGTATACTTCTACTCCTCCATATATACTGCCCGGACTTCGAGTTCCACAATTGGTACAAATGGTTTTAGTGCCTCTGCATAGTTGCACCACATCATAACCGCTAACTGTATTTGAGTCAATTTTCATGGTGATGCTTGTTGGCATATTACCACAGCCTGCATCTAGTCCAGTTACTTGAATGTTTGTTAAGGTGCATCCATTCATTCCTGGACACATGCATATAGGGATTCCTTGGCAATCTCTATATACTTTGAATGATAGTTTATATACATTACCACCAAGACATTGGTAACTCATTTCACCCCCAGTTATGTGACTTGCATAGGAAGTAAAACTCAATATTGACATGAAGCAAAAGAAAATGCAGGCATTTAAGATTTGAGAAATTTTATTTTTCATAAGGTAGTTTCCTTTATGCAAAATAGGAATTTGTTTTATTTTCCAATAGTCTCGGTATAAATTGTGACGAAGATAAGTTCTCAACTTTTGATGATTTTGCTTATCCTTGTCTTATGAATCTAGAAAGTATTTGTTCTAAAACTTGCGCCATTGCAAAAGAAGCTGGTCTATTTATCAAAAAAGAAAGAGAGAGCTTTAATGGGGATGTTGTTGAAGTAAAGAGCTTCAATCAATTGGTAAGTTATGTAGACAAAACAGCTGAAGAGATTTTAGTGGCTGGTTTAAAGAATATTTTTCCTGAAGCAGGTTTTATTACAGAAGAACAAACCATCGCCACCGAACAAAAAGAATGGATGTGGGTGATTGACCCCTTAGATGGTACCACCAATTTTATTCATGCCCTGCCCGTTTTTAGTGTAAGTGTAGGTCTGATTAGAAATGGCAAGCCCGTATTAGGTGTGGTTTATGAAGTGAACAGAGAAGAGATGTTTTATGCATGGCAAAACGGAGGCGCTTGGTTAAATGGACAAAGAATATCCGTAAAGCAAAACACCGAATTAGAAAAGTCATTATTAGCCACAGGCTTTCCTTATTATGATTTTAAGGTGATGGATGAATATATCAAGGCTTTAAAATACCTAATGACACATACACAAGGAATGCGCAGAATGGGCAGTGCTGCCGTTGATTTAGCTTATACGGCTTGTGGTAGGTTTGATGGCTTTTTTGAATATGGTCTTAGCCCATGGGATATAGCAGGTGGAATTTGTTTGATAGAAGAAGCAGGTGGCATTGTTACTACTTTTGATGGCAGCGAGGATACCATTTTTAGCAAGAGTATTATTGGTTCATCAAAGGCTTTATATCCTCAGTTTATGGCTGTGATAATAGATAGTTTTACTACACCACTGGTTTAAATTGTTCAAAGGCTTGCAAGCAATTGTTGCAATAATGCATACTTCTGCAAAGCGTTGGTCCAAAAGGTGTTTTCATTTCGGTGTTGCTGCTTCCGCAATGAGGACAAACACTGGTTTCTAACAACTCATTCGTAATTTCACCTTCGTGTTTTGGGGGAGGAGCAAGTCCATGTTTTTTTAAGCACAACAAACCTCTTTCTGTTAGTTTGTTGCTATTCCAAGGTGTATCAAATGTGGTTTTAACTTCTACTATTTCTATACCAATTTCTTTCAACCTATCTGACACCATGTTTTCCATCATTTTGATAGCGGGACAACCCGTGAATGTTGGAGTCATTTCAACAAACACATGGCTTTCACCGCGTATTTCAACTTTGGTAATAATGCCCATATCCACCATACTTAAGGTCGGTATTTCTGGGTCTTTCACCACTTCAAGAGTTTGCCAAATTTCTTTTTCGCTTATCATTTTTTAAATCGAATGGGTCAAACTTAAGGTTTTATTGTGGGTTTTAAGTTCATGATGTTTAACAATCTTATACATGGACTCAATCATAACCTTGTAGTTCTTTTCTCCAATAATATCAATGTATTCAGATGAAAGCTCTCCCACGCATTTTTTAGTATCAGCTATTAAGTCATTTCCCTTTTGGGTTAAAAATATCAAGGCCGCTCTTGCATCTGTTTCGTGTTTTTGAATCTTTATCAAATCGAAAGCCAGCAATTCCTTCACCACTTTACTCATGGCCTGCTTGGTTACTTTAGCTTTTATGGCTATTTCATTATTAGTGCTACCTGATTCTGAAATATTCATAATAAAAGGCATGTAGGCCATTTTAAAATAATCGTAGCCTAGTTTGTTTAATTCTTCATGAGCCCAATCGTCAAAAAAACGTTTCCACATATTTACAAGTCTACCAATGTTTTTAGGCTCACTTGCACTAGTGGTTGTAGTTAATTTTTTGGATGACATATTTGTCACCAAATATAATTATTTAAAATATAATAGTCAATTTACTTGACTTTTATAGTCAACTAAGTTTACCTTCGTTCAATAAAAATTATTTTATGAATACCACTGCTGAAGTTACACAAAAGAAAAAACCTATTTGGCTATTTGCCTTAATTGGGATTTTGTTAGTAGGATACACCACTTATAAAATATGGAATTCTATTATCCATGAAAGTACCGATAATGCTCAAATAGAATCGAATGCAACGCCCATTGTGAGCAGGTTAGCTGGTTATGTTGATTCGGTTGCGGTAAAAGATTACCAAGAAGTAAAAGCTGGTGAGGTTTTACTTACTATTGATAATAGAGAGTATCAATTGGCAGTTGATCAAGCTCAGGCAGACTTGCTTTCTGCACAAGCTGATATGAGTAATGCACAAGCTCAATTGAAAAGTGCTGAGGTAAATAGAAATGTGGTGAAAGCCAATTTAGAAACTCAAAAAATTAGAACGGAAAAAGCAAAATCTGATTGGCAACGTGACCAAAGCCTTTTGAACGAAAATGCTATTACCCGAAAGCAAGCTGATGATAGCAAATCATTATACGAAACGGCTCAAAAGCAATTGTTATCAAGTCAAGACCAATTGGCTTATGCCGAATCACAAATCAACAACAGCAGAGCACAAATTGAAAAAGTGCAAGCTTTAATCAAATCAAAACAAGCCGCACTTAAAAATGCTGAACTAAGATTGACTTACACAAAAATGATTGCACCATATAGCGGAAAAGTAGGCAAGTTCAATTTGCAAAAAGGACAATATGTTCAGCCTGGTCAAACTTTGTTTAATGTAATTGACAACGAACAGTTTTGGATAACAGCAAATTTTAAAGAAACCCAATTAGAAAAATTAAAAGTGGGTATGATTGCAAATGCAGTAATGGATGGGTATCCTAATATTAAAATACAGGCTAAGGTGTCTGATTTTAGTGATGCAACCGGTGCTAGGTTTGCCCTTTTACCTCCCGACAATGCAACGGGAAATTTCGTTAAGGTAACCCAAAGGGTGCCAGTAAAATTGAGCATAGAGAATGTTGCGGAGGTAAAGCAATATTTGAAAGCAGGTTTAAGTGTGAAGGTTGAGATAAAAACCAATTAAACGCATGTATCCAACCGGATTAAAACGCGCAATGATTGTATTTACTACGATATCTGCAGCCATCATGGAACTGATAGATACGAGCATTGTCAATGTTGCAATCTCACAAATAAGTGGTAACCTAGGTGCTACTATTGAAGATACATCGTGGGTAGTTACAGCCTATGCCATTGCCAATGTTATTATTATTCCAATGACTGGTTTTTTGCAGAGATATTTCGGACGTAAAAACTATTATTTAACATCCATTTTTATTTTTACCATTGCCTCCTATATGTGCGGAAACGCTGATAGTTTGTGGTCCCTTGTAGCTTGGCGTTTTATTCAAGGTATTGGTGGAGGTGCATTACTCTCTACGTCTCAAGGCATTTTGTTTGATGCTTTTGAACCAAAAAAACGAGCCATGGCTTCAGGAATTTTTGGCATGGGTATTGTTTTGGGCCCCACGATTGGGCCTACTCTAGGCGGATTGATAGTTGACAATTATTCATGGCCATTGATATTTTATATCAATATCCCTTTTGGAATATTAGCTGCTATGTTGACTTTATATTTTATTGACAAAAAAGAAGATGAATTGACTATTGATAGAAAAGCCATATCCATTGATTATTTAGGTATAGCCATGCTGGTGATGGGTGTTGGTTGCTTGCAGTATGTATTGGAAAAAGGCCAATCAGAAGACTGGTTTGAGAGTGAATACATAAGAATATTAAGCCCATTATGTGTAATAGGAATAGGAACTTTTATTTGGCGGCAACTTCATGTTCCCAATCCCATTATTAACTTAAAGGTATTGAAAAACACAAATTTGGCAGCAAGCAATGTACTTACCTTCGTTTGCGGTTTTGGTTTGTTTGGATCTGTCTTTATTTTTCCAGTATTGGTTCAAAGAATTATGGGATACTCGCCTACAGAAGCAGGTTTCGCCATTGTACCTGGAACAATTATAGGCTTATTTTTAATGCCAATTATAGGTAAAACCCTTGGTTCAGGAACACCACCTATTATTTATGTAGTAATTGGTTTCATAGCTTTTATATTTCATGGTTATACCTCATCCCTAGCAACTGCCGAGGCAAGCAGGGCTTGGTTTATTTTCCCACAAATGCTGAGGGGGATAGGTACTGCCTGTTTAACCGTTCCGCTCATTAACCAAGCAGTGGTAGGTTTGGCACCTAAAGATATGCCATCTGGTATTGCTTTAACAAATATGTTGCGACAATTAGGAGGAGCATTTGGTATAGCCATGATGAATACATTTGTCACCCAAAGATTTGCAGTACATCGTTCAGATTTGATTACCAATACCGCTGCCAACGATCCTGAAATGATGCAGAGGCTATCAAGCATAACACAGGTTTTTTTAAGCAAAGGTTTTAGCGCTGCAGATGCCCAATTTGCGGCATTAAAAGCCATTGATGGTGCGGTTAATAAACAAGCATATTTGCTCTCCTATTTAGATTCATATTTAATCATCAGTCTATTCTTTTTAATAACCATTCCCTTTCTTTTTTTACTGCGAACAAAAAAAGTGGATACATCCACCTTGGCCAAAGTAGCAGAGGAGTCACACTAACCATATCGAGCATGAAAAAATTTAGTATCATAATAGTCATCTATATTTTAGGTTTTGCACCTTTAAAAGCACAAAATAGTGCCCAAGAACTGCAAGGCTTAATTCAAGAATCATTTAACTACTTTCCCAAAATTAAAGAGTTAGAACAATCAGAACTAATAAGTAATGAAAGATTAAAAAGCACTCGAAGCAACCTCTCACCTGCTATATCGGGTGTTGTTAGTTATAATTATATTGACCCCATTAGTCAGACTTCATTTCCAGCGGGACCCGGAATAACAAAAAACTTGCAATTTCAGCCCAACAACAATTTGAATGCAAATATTACAGCCAATTATGTATTACTTGATTTTGGTCGTTTGAAATCAGCTATTGATAAATCAAAAGAAGAGCTCAATTATAGCAAACAAAATACATTGTTTAATAAAAGTCAATTAGCTTCACAAGTAGCCAATATTTACTATAATATCATATATTTAAAAAAAGCCATAATTATTCAAGACAGTATTATAGAATACTTCGAACATAACAGAAAAGTTGTTCATAGTAAATTATCAAATGGTGATGCCCTCAATATTGATGTATTAAATATTCAAGCTAGTATTGATAATGAACTAAACAGAAAGGTTGATATTGAAAATAGTTTGCAGAAACAACTCAATTTATTGGAATACACAACAGGAAAGCGGACGGTTAGTCAATCAGAATTCAGCTTTATCATTAAGGATGTCAGTGCGGAGGAATACATCAATTTGGCTGAATCACAAAATGTAGAATACGCATTAATGAAAAGTAAAATTGCACAATCAGAGTTTGACTTGAAGTTAAATAAAAAACAATTGACGCCCACTTTGAATGCCACGGCTGCTGCAGGTTTTAGAAATGGATACCAACCCGATATAAACGAAAATAGATTTAATTATTTAGCTGGTGTTAGTTTGAATATTCCCATCTTTTCTGGTCTTAAAACAAGATCATTGATTGGAGTTTCTACATACAGTCTTAAACAAACCGAACTTGGTTTAGTAAGTTTGAAAAACACTTACAAGAAAGATATAAAACAAGCTTTGAGTGAAATGGAGAGTAACCAAATTAAACTTAGAAATGTTGAAAGCCAAATTAAGGCAGCTCAGGCGGTATATCAATTAACACAAATTAAATTTGGAAAAGGAGTTGCTACTTTTTTAGATTTAAGTTTTGCATCCACTACTTTGCAAAGGGCTTTGTTAAACAAGTTGCAATACGAATTTCAGCTTTGCAGTGCTAAAATTGAATTAGCTAGATTAACTGGCGAAAAGTATTGGTAAGATTGCTTAAATAATAAGTAAATTAAGTTATTTATAAATTGAATTTACTTCACCCAAAACGGGAAATTAGCACAAGCTACTTGCTCATGTTTATCAAAGATGTAAACGAATAAACGATAGGCTCCTTTTTGATAAGGCGCATTAAAACTATAACCCACATTGTTATCGCCTTTCATGCTAATAGGCATGGCATCAGGACGTTTCTCAACATCACCTCCACTTTTAGTGAATTCACTTTCAGGTAATAGTTCCCATTTGATTGTAAGACTTGATAAATCCTTATGATTGATTTGAAGCTTCACTTTAGTATTGGCTCCCTTCTTCAATTCTACACTCTTATCAGGTAAAGCATTATTTAATAAAAATGAATCTATTTGTGGAGCCCAATTTTTTGGAGCAGTTCCACTCCAAACTTCTTGCAATACATTAACCGCCTCAGTTTGTTTTCCATCAACGAATACACCATACCATGTAGGTGTGGTTTCTTGCTTTTGTCCCCATAAAAAGGCATAAGAACCTAAACACAAGCTACTATCATTTTGAATATAATTTACATACCTCTCTCTATATGTAATGGCTTTTTCAGTTGAGGTTTGTTCTATGGCTGCACCCCATTTTGTTTTGGCTACCTCCCAATGTCCATTTGGTCCCCACTCAGTAACCAAGTATGGTTTAGTCCATCCAAATAATCTAATTTTTTCTGGTAAACTTGGCAAATCACCATAGGTATTAACACCCAAGATATCGATATCAGGACAATACTCTTTGATTAATGAAACTTCAGGAGCATCAATACCAGCAGTAACCACACATGTTGGATGATTCTTGTCCTCTTCATGAATCATAGCTGCAATATTTTGTACGGCTTTCCATACAGAAAAATCTGTATATTCTAAATCAACTTCATTGCCCACTCCCCATAGTAATAATGCTGGGTGATTCTTAAACCTATTCACAATACTTTTAAATTGTTCAACTTGATCTTGGCATGCCCACTTATCACTGTAATCAAAACCATGTCGTTCTGGTGGCATCCATAGGCCGAGCATTACGGTTAAACCTTTTTTCTGCGCTTCATCAAGCACTGCCTGGGCATTTTCGGCACCCCAAAGTCTAACAGAATTTCCTCCCGCAGCTAGTGTTTTATCCATAAACACATCTCCACCTGCACCTTTTACATAAAAGGGATTATTGCCTCGTATCAATTGATAATTACCATTGGCATTCTTGGTAATTTCAACCTTAATAACTTGCGCCCATATTGGGTTAGCTAAGACAAATAATATCCATATTAATAAGCACTTTTTCATATTTATATGTTATGGATTTGATTTAATAATTTTAAAGAAATGGTATTGCTCTTTAATAGATAATTTAAGTATGTAAGCCCCTTCTTTTAAGGATGGCAAGTGTTGGTTGATGTTATCAAGCTTATCTGACACAAAAAGGGTTTGACCCATAAAGTTGATAATGCTCATTTCATCAGGCGTATATTTTGAATCTATACGCAATTGATGGGTGAAAGGATTAGGATAGACATTGATTTGACCTATGTTTCCTTTCATTTCACTAATAGATGAACTGCTGTTTTTACAGGGTGTTTCTTCAATTCCAAATTCATCAAAATAAAACACATCTGTATTGCTTGAATTAGGTGCAAATAATATTACCAATTGGTCAATACTTGCTTCGGGTGTATTGGCATCTGGCTTTAGTATTAACTTAAAGACCAATTCCTCCCACGACCTTGTTTTAGTGGTGATAGCTTGCAAAACACATCTTCTTCCTGATGGGTAATCACTTGATGACAAGGCTCTATTTTCGAAATTAATATTCACTTGAGTACCTATTGGAGCCGTAGTATATAATTTCATTTTAAGCAACAAACTTCCATCTTCAAATGGCTTCGCATTTCTTATCACATCAGAAAAAACTGTAAGCGCATCATAGGTGGTTGAGCCATTTCTGTAATACCTATTACATAAGGATGTATTGTTAACTGAATCTTTAGAAGGATTGTTTATGGATGCCTTATAAGTACCATTTCCAGCTACCCAGTAAACCGATCTTAAGCTTTCAATATTATCAATTAAACCTTGACAGGTATCTGGCAAAGCTGTGATAAATTTGCTAATTGTTTTGACCTTGGACTGATAGGAAATATTAACTTTAATGCTATCACTTTTTAATCCCCAATTAACTTTAACCTTTGATGTTCCTTGTCCTGAAACAATTTTAGCGTTTGTAGGCACAACCCAATCATAGCTCGCACCTGCTAATTGCTGTGTATAATAGTCTTTTTGTTGATCAGCTCTTAATATAGCTTCTGGTCCTGAAATAAAAACATTATTAAGGTTTTGATACACCCTAATATAGTCAAGTTGCAAAGTAGCTGTATCAGGCGTAGTACCATCAGGATAACCTAAAAAATAACCACCAACTGCAAGGTTTACGATACAATGAAAATTTCGATTGTAAGGCCACCAAAAATCAGGCAAATCTTTTTTGGTTTTGGTACTATACAATACATTATCAACCAACCACTGAATGGTATCTACTTTCCATATCAAAGAAAAAGTATGGAAGTCTGCTGTGAACGAACTTGATGGCAAGGTATAAGTTGCTCCCGTATATTTGTTATTAGGGGTATGTGCACCATAATGAATGGTTCCATAAGTGTTTTTAGGTTCTTGCCCTTTGCCCTCTAATAAATCAATCTCACCACTTAAAGGCCAACTTCCATAATAATTTTCTGTTGGCAAAAACCATACTGCGGGCCAATATGCTTGACCTATTGGAAAACGGGCTCTCACATCAATTCGTCCTGAGGCAAAATCAAATTTTTTCATCGTTCTTATTCTACCTGAACTATAAGGGCTGTTACCAATATTTTCCTTTTTGGCTTTTATTTTTAATAAGCCTCCTTCAACACTCACATTGCTTTTTTGATAAGACTCTCTTTCATCATTGCCCCAACCACAAAGGTTTGGGCAGCCATTGCCTATTTGATATTCCCAATAATTGGTATCAAGTTGCGAGCCAGTGAATTCATCTGACCATCTTAAAAAATCTTGAGAGAATCCTGAAAATGGAATGGCAATAATTAACAATAAAAAAAGTCTAAATTTTATTTTCATCATGAGGTTTATTTAACAATAATAGCATCATTCAAATTGCCTATATTTATTACAAACTTACCAGGCTCCACCATAAACTTGTTATCCAACCCAACAAATGCCAAATCTGATATAGCCAATTTAATTGATACGTTTTTTGATTCTCCAGCTTTAAGATAAACTTTTTTGAATGCCCTAAGTCTTTTAATAGAGGGGGTAATACTTGCATACTCATCAGATATATAAAGCAGTGCCGTTTCATATCCATCCATTTCTCCTTTATTACTTATCTTTAAACTAACAGTTATGGTATCAGTTGTTAAAGGATTTTTGTTATCTATAACCAAATCTGTGTAGTCAAATTGGGTATAACTCAAACCATAACCAAAAGGAAACAATGAATTGAATCCAATAGGTTTAAAATCATTATTTAGGGTTTCAGTATACTTACAGTCATAGGTGGTGTGTGTGCCTGCAAAACGAGGGAAAGTGAATGGTAACTTACCACTCGGATTAACTTTTCCAATCAATATATCAGCAATGGCTAAAGCTCCTTCATTACCTGGCAAATAAGCATATAGAATAGCATCACAGAATGGCTCTGTTTTGGCAAAAGTTCTAGGCCTTCCTTCCAAGAAAACTACAATTACTTTCTTACCCGCTTCTTTATAAATTTTAATTAAATTTTGTTGCGCTTGTTCAAGTTCCAAATCATTAATATCGCCTGGCTTTTCAGTATAAGTATCTTCACCTAAACACAAGACCACAGTACCCACATTTTGGGCAGCATTTAGTAATTCATTTGAAGATAAAATTTGGTTGTATGAATTTCCTTTTAGGTAAGTTACTTGTGATTTGCCAAATACATTTTGGAGTGCATTTGCCACTGTTAAAACCATAGGATTATAACTAGTGTCTCTGCCTTGCCATGTGTGTGTCCATCCGCCATTTAAGGCATTGATATAATCCGCATTGGGTCCTGTAACCAATATTCTTTCATTACTTGCAAGTGGTAAACTGTTAAACTGATTTTTTAGTAACGTGATGCTTTGAGAAGCTAATTCATAGCTCAATTTCTTGCTTTCAATTTGCTCCGGTTCAATAAATCTTGGGGTTTTCGTTTTCACTTCTTCAAACAAACCTAATTCAAATTTTAGATTCAATATTCTCAGGGTAGCTTCATCAATGCGATCTAATTTAACTTTACCTTCTTTAACGTTTTCAATCAAATACTGAGTAAACTCCAAATCAAGCGGCACCATAGCCAAGTCAATACCTGCATTAATAGACAAGGCAACAGCTTCTTTATATGTCTCAGCCACCTTGTGCCTTGTAGTCAGATTCTTTATGTCTTCCCAATCGGTTACAGTTATTCCCTTAAAGTTTAACTCATTTCTCAATATGGTTTGCAATAAAAATTTACTTGCATGCACAGGTTCTCCATTAATTTCAGATGAATTAATCATGATGGTTTTGGCACCTGCATCTATGGCTTTGGCAAATGGCAATAAATATATTTCGCGAAGTTGACGCTCCGGAATATAAGCAGGTGCTCTATCATGTCCACTTTGCGGATTGCTATAACCTACATAATGTTTTAAACAAGCTGCAAAAGGTCTAACTTTACCATTATTGGTATTTTGATATCCATTCACCATCGTTACTCCCATTTGAGAAACTAGATATGGGTCTTCACCAAATGTTTCCCAAAATCTTGGCCACATTGGGTTTCTTCCTACATCTAAAACAGGAGAGAAATTCCAAGGAATACCACTACCTCGAACATCATTAGCCACATACTGAGCCATTTTATAACTTAGCTCAGGGTTAAAAGTAGCAGCCAAACCTATTTGTTGAGGATACAAAGTAGAACCAACAGTATAATTTGCACCATGAATGGCGTCTATGCCATATAAAACGGGTATCTTTAATCTTGACTTCTTACTGTACTTTTCAATAGAAGTAATAACTTCTTTCCAATGACTTACGGTGTAAGTGTAGCCACTCACATTCAATATTGATCCTACACCCAAGTTAACGATTACATTTCGTAATTTGGCTGTATCAATTGCATGTGGTTTGATAATATCATTTCCAACTCCTTTCGAAACCATTTCAATCGTAAGTTGGGTCATCTGTCCCACCTTTTCTTCAAGGGTCATTTTACTTAAGAGTGCTTTTGCACGTTCTATTGAACTTGAATTATTCTGTCCAATTACTTGGTTGAACAAAACGATAAGAAATAATAGTAAAACTGTTTTTAACTTCATAAATTATTGTTTCTTTAAAAATATTTCATCAAGCCATATCTCGCCTGAATTATTAAATTCTATTGTTAATTGCTTGAATCTATTCACATCAAATCCTATTTCCGCAAAATTGAACTCACTAAATGGAATGGAAACCAATTGCCAATTATTGTCAGAAACTATACTAACATAATTTGGTTTTATAGGCAACAAAATAGACTTTCCATTATATGACTCGAATCCTATCTTGATATTATCCAAAGTGGTTTTTTCACTGTAGTTTATATAAAACTGTAAACCATAACTATTGATTGAATCTGGAAAAGCAATGGCTTGCCAATGTTCCCAATTCATTCCAATTTGACGGATTTGTTTGCCGCTTTCATCTTGATTCCAATTGGCATGAATAGACTTATTACCTTGATAAGATTTTATCGAATTCAATTCAATCAATTTTCCGGGGTAATTGCCCATACCCCATGCATAAGT
>CANHJJ010000018.1 GCA_947460565.1 Bacteroidota bacterium | reverse complement strand
GGTTTGCCGTTTTATCATCCGACATATACGCTTTGCCAACAGCGTCTTTTATTGACACTGTTTTTTGGGCAATTGCCAAGTGACAAACAAAAATCAAAATGATGATAACAAGATACTTCATATTTAATATTTAATAAATGCCTTTTCTTTCATATTGCCTGTAATGGTTGGGTGTTGCTCTATGCCATGTATGCGTGCAGCTTGGTATGGAACACCCTCGTTTCTGTCTGAAACATATTCATACAATTCTTGGTAGGTTAAAACACCATCCTTGTTTTTATCCGAATGTTCTTTGTCTTGAATAGCTTTTAGAAAGAAATAAGTAAACATACCATGTTGTTTTTCGTCATACCAAGTGGATACTTCGGTACCCGATGAAGAAGCAATAACCACAGCATTTTTCATTGTCAAAACTGGGTCAATAACTTTTATGGTTAATGGACTGATTTTATCAAATACATTAGCCCCCGAGAAACAAGCATCTAACACAATGGTTAATGATTTTACTTTAAGCTGAGCCAAGTTTTGATAAAAAACATCCAATGAATAGCCACTGTTTTCAACATAGTTGGGGTTACACTCAACTGGCACAAAATAACCTTTGTTGTCTTTTAACCCAGGAGCACCATGCCCTGCATAAAAAATAAACACATCCGATATGTTTTCTTTTATGGTATTTGCCAATCTACCTTTTTGATTCTCCTTGGTGCCAAACAAGGTATTGAAATCGCCAAGAGTAGCATTTTCCTTAAACAAAATATTACCTTCTTTAAAACCTAATACATTGATTAAATAATTTTTCATGCTTTGTGCATCGCTTATGGCGTAGGCTACAGATTTTGTGTTTGAATAGTTGCTATTGCCTATGACTACAGCTATTGCATTGGGATTAGTTCCACTAGCAACAGGTATATTTTTGTCAATATCAGATAGCAATGAAAATTGGGATATAGAAATATCTTTTTGCTTAACACCCTCAACTACCACTTGATTGGTTTGTTGCAACTGCTGATTAAGTTTAACACTCACGGTTTTGATTTCGCCATACCTCCCATAGCTTTCCATTAACTCAATTTTTATTGGAATCTCTTTTTCCGAATAACGTTTATTTGTAAAAAAATCAAAGTCTACAATTTTCCCTTCACCCGCTTTTAGCTCTGAAATTTCTGTCATTTCATCGCCAATCGGCCAAATATTTTCAGGAGGCAGGTTGAAAATTACTTTTATGTTTTTTGCTAAGCCTTGCCCTTTGTTTTGAATACCAATTTTCAAATTAATTTTATTTCCTAAAGTTGCTGATCCTCCATTTTCAGAGCTAAAAATATTATCGGTAATTTTTAATTGAGGATTAATAAATTTTTGTGATTCTATTTTTATGTACGCATCATTAGGGTCAAATCCATTTGCTTCTGAGGCACTAATAACAAAATTAGCGATTCCATCTTCTACATCCTTGCCAGTTCTAATTGGAATAAGAATATTCTTTTCTTGTCCGGCATCAAGATCTCCGCAATCATATTCTTTAGGATATGTAATATCCTTTATTATATTCTCCGTTTTAATTCTAATAATCACATTATAAGCTTTTCCTTTGCCACTATTATTTATTGTAAATTTTATTTGTGATTTCTCTTCAGCGTCAATAATATTATTTGCATTTCCTTCTTTATCACTATATGAAATATTTACAAACTTTAAATCTGCAGGCGCTGAGGGTTTTGGAGTATTTTTTTTATATTCGAATGGTATTTTATTGTGATAATTTTCAGTACAGAATGAGTCTAAATAAAATTCGTGTAAATAGTAAATGTTATTAAGATATTTAATTTTAAAATATCCCACAGAATTATAATCTAAAAGTAACACACTTGTTCCCTTATTAATATTCCCTACTATATTGTGGTTTTCTGTGTAAGGAGTCATCCTTATGGGGCCATCATTAGTAACCTTACATATTTGTGAAGCACCATTGAATGATATTATTGAAAAAGTGAAAATGAATAAATATAATAATCTGATTTTCATCCTACGAATTTAAAAAGGTTTTTGCTTTTTTTTTGTTTTTGTAACAAATTGCTGCATATTCTACCATAAGTCTTCATTTTTCTTATTTTCGCAAATCTCAAAAAAAGGTGAATAACGAAAATAACATAGAACTAAGCGTGGTGATGCCATGCTTAAATGAAGCTGAAACCCTTGCTATTTGTATACGTAAGGCCCTTACATGGATGAAAGAAAACAATGTGCAGGGAGAGGTGGTAATTGGGGATAATGGAAGTACAGATGGTTCTCAGGAAATTGCAATTAAAGAAGGTGCTAGGGTAGTTGCCATTCCTCGCAAAGGCTATGGCAGCGCTTTGATGGGAGCCATTGAGGCCTCTAAAGGAAAGTACGTAATTATGGGCGATAGCGATGATAGTTACGATTTTGGAAACCTTACTCTTTTTGTTGAGAAACTTAGAGGAGGATATGACTTGGTAATGGGTAACCGTTTCAAGGGTGGTATAAAAGAAGGTGCCATGCCTTTTCTTCATAGGTATTTGGGTAACCCAGTTTTGTCATTTATTGGACAATTGTTTTTTAAATGTCCCGTAAGTGATTTTCATTGTGGCTTAAGGGGATTCAGACAAGACATAGTTCAAGTATTGGATTTGCAAACAACAGGAATGGAGTTTGCCAGCGAAATGGTTGTGAAAGCTACTATTTTCGATTTGAAATTGGCAGAAGTGCCAACTGTTTTATCAAAGGATGGGCGCAGCCGGCCACCACATTTGCGCACATGGCGTGATGGATGGAGACATTTACGTTTCTTAATGATCTATAGCCCACGTTGGCTTTTCTTATACCCTGGTTTGTTTTTGATGATAATAGGACTCGTGTTAGGAGGATTTATCATTCAAGGTCCAATGGATATGTTCAACCGTATTACCTTTGATACAAATACTTTACTATACTCGGGAGCATTCATTATTACAGGCTATCAAGCAGTATGTTTTGCTATTTTTACAAGGGTCTACGCCTTGCAAGTGGGTTTTCTTCCAAAGAAAGACTATATACTTAAGTGGTTTGATTTTATTACCCTTGAGTTAGGCTTAGTGGTTGGAATAATCATCACCCTAGCAGGATTGTTTGGAACATTTTACTCCATTAGCCTTTGGAATAAAACCAATTTCGGAAATCTTGAATATTCATCTATTTTAAGACTGGTAATTCCATCAGTAGTATTTTTAATTATTGGTATGCAAACAGTGCTAGCGAGTTTCTTTTTAAGTGTTTTGGGGGTAAATAAAAAATAAAAAATTATGTTAAAGTCTATACATCACCATTTGGTTTTTTTGCGAAGAATAAATGTATTGTCTAATGAAATTTCATCCGTTATGGATGAATCAATTAAGAAGGTTGTTGATGTGGGTTGTGGTGATGGAACAATAAGTTCATTAATTGCTTCAAAGAAGAAAGGTAGAGAGTTTTCTGGTATTGATATCATGGCAAGACCAACATGTGCCATTCCTTTTAAAGAATACGATGGACATCATATTCCTTATGAAGACAATAGTGTTGATGCCTGTATGTTTGTAGATGTATTGCATCACTTACATCATGTGAAGGAATTGTTGGCAGAGGCTAAGCGAGTATCAAACAAATACATCATTATCAAAGATCATTTATGGAAAAATAAACTCGATTATAAAATACTAGAGTTTATGGACAATATTGGCAACAAGCCACATGGTGTGGTTTTAGAATACAATTATTTACCTGAAAATAAATGGAGAGAAATTTTTGATGAGTTAGGTTTAGAAGTGGTAAGCATGAAAAAATCCATTCCTCTTTATGCATTCCCATTCAGCATGGTATTTGGTCGTGAACTTCATTTTGTAGCATTACTAAAAAAGAAATAATTTTATGCAACGCATTGAAACAAGGTTAACTTTTGTAATCAATTACAAGTCAAATTCAGATAAAGAAACTTCACAATTTTTACAAAGTATTAATAAATCAAAAAGTGATGTTGATGCTGTAATTGTTTGTGATGACAATACTAAAACAGCTATCGAAAAATCACAAACTGAATTGCTACAAAAAGCCAGATTGTTTTTTGCTAGCGATTTAACAGCTCTGTCAAATCAGTGCCAAGGTAGTGTGCTCGTTTGGGTGGATGATGTTTTGAAACTAAACCTAAATGCTATTTTGGGTTGGTATAATTCGAACAAAAAGAGCATTGCGAATGATACAGTTTACATAGCCTCGAGGCTTGCTGATACTAAGGCTAAGGCACCATGGCAATTGAAACTATACAATCATTTATATAAATTTTTTACTCCTTCTTTAGTAAGTGATAACGAGTTTGGAATTATGCTTGTCAAAACTGACTGCTTTGAGACGTTAGTTCAAAATGCTTGCCTAACTGATAAGAGCTATCAGAATAATTTATTGCAATTGCAATTATCTGAAATCAACATTCAAGAGTTTGCTATTAGTGCTGCTGAAAAATCAGCAATACCATCATTTGTAAAAATCATTGCAACGCCCATTAGTTGGTTTACTTATATACTTCATTGGTTTATCCTTAATCCGATTAAATCTTTTAAAACAGGAATGAATCTATCCAGCAGCAATGCTGGTTTATATAGATTGTTGTTTTTGGTTTCATGCTTGTTCATGATGTATTTTATGCCGTCAAAAAGTTTTGATTATGGTATAACATGGGATTCGAAATTGCATAATGAGTATGGTTATAACATGCTTAAATATTTTGAGTCAGATGGAAAAGATACAACCTGTTTTACTTCTCATCGCGATTATCCATTTTATGGCGAGCATATCAATGTTATTGCATCATATATTAATAAAAATTATGAACCAAGTTGGGGTGAATTTGGAACAAGGCATTTACTTAATTCTATATATGGTTTAATTGCAGTAATCTTTTGTGGTTTAATAGCATTTGAATTGGCAGGATGGAGAGCGGGATTGATGGCTCTATGGATTATCTTCTTAACGCCTTCTTTCTTTGGGCATTCTATGAACAATCCAACGGATATTCCGCTTGCAACAGGCTTTGCCATTGGGGTTTATGGTATCATTAGAATTCTTAAAAACTTGCCTAAATTTAATGCCAGTGCTGTATTTGTATTTGCTGTGGGTTTGGGGGTAGCCATTGGTTCCCGTATTGTTGGGGTTTTATTGGTTGCCTATTTGGGTTTATTTATGGGCATACTATGGTTACTATATGCTAAAAAAGAAAGCTTCGGCAAAGCCCTTAAACTCATTTGGCCTTATGCCCTTGTGTTATCATGTGCTGCTGTTTTGGGTTATATGTTTGGTTTGAGTTTATGGCCTTATGGTCAATTCAGACCGATAGAAAATCCTTTGCAGGCATTAACCAAATCAAGTGGAAATGCTTTCTACGCTTATAACCTTGAATTATGGGAAGGTCAAAAAACATACATGATTTACACCCCATGGTATTATCTTCTAAAATTCTTAGGTATTACGCTTCCTTTATTTGTTTTGGCAGGTATCGCATCGGCTTTGCTTGGTTCTTATTTTGTATTTAAAAACAATAAAAATAAAATGGCCATAGCACTTGTTTTGTTCACAGTCATTTTTCCTATCGTGTATGCCGAAATAAAGAACATAACATACTACAATGGATGGAGACATTACTTATTTATTTATCCTTCGCTTGCAGCATTGGCATCTTTGGGTTGGGACTCATTATACAAACTTGCAAAACCCATTTGGTTGAAATATGTTTTGTTGGCTGCGATGCTTGGATTGGCTGGCAAATCAACCTTATGGATGATTAAAAACCACCCAAATGAGTACGTATATTTCAATGAGTTTATTGGTGGAATTAATGGTGCTTATGGCAACTACGAAACAGATTATTATTCAAACTCTGTGAGAGCAGCGGCAGAATGGATAGCCAAAAATGAACCTAAGAATAAAAAGTTAACGGTTGTGGTAAATAATGAGCCATTAACGGCTTCTTATTTCACGAAACGATTAAGTGATAGCATCAATGTGTATTGGACACGTGATTATGAAGAAGAAAAACAGTTTTGGGATTATGAAATATTAACAACAAGAACCTACTCTAAAACACAATTGTTAAATGGAGGCTTTCCTCCTAAAGGAACAGTGTTTGAAGTAAAGGCTGATGATGTGCCATTGGCAGTAGTTGTTAAACGTCAAGTTTGGTGGATGCCATTGGGTTATAGAGCTATTGACTCACAAAAAATCGATTCAGCTGTTTATTATTTCAGAGAGGCTGTGAAATGGGACGATAAGAGTGAAGAAGCACATCGCATGTATGGCTTTGCTTTGATGGGTGCCAATAGCCTTGATTCTGCCAATATGGAGTTTGATAAGTCCATTGCCTTATATCCTGAAAATTATTCAGCTTATTCAAACAAAGCCTTGTTAGCATTTAACAAAAAGGACTTTCAAAATTGCATCAAGATTGGAGAGCAAGCCATTAAGTTGAAGGAGAATTTAACCGAAGCATATTACTATGTTGCACTTGCAAAACTGAATTTGAACGACACTTATGGTGCTATTGCAACACTTGAAAAATCAATTAAAAACGGTGGGCAGATTCCTGAAATTTATTATTATTTGGGTAAGGCATACGAAACAACTAACAATACCAATAAGGCAGCAGAATCTTTCGAATATTGTTTAGGTTTGAATCAAAATTTTGTGCAGGCTTGGGCTGATTTGGCCAATGCTTACAACAAACTTGGCAGAACACAAGAAGCGCAAGGAGCTATGCAAAGGTACCAACAGTTGGGTGGAAAATAGTTTTGAGTTAATGCATTTTTGATTTTGCAATGGTACTTATTTATTTCGTTTTGTCTTTATTCCTGAAATGATAAAATTATCTATTGAGGGTAGATTTTTAACTACAAAAAACACCTATATTTGTTTTCTTATGTTGCCTCACAATAAATTAAGAAAATTACTTATCCTGACTGCATTGTGCTTTATTGGGCTTTTCGCTAATATTAGCAAAGTAAAAGCAGAAAATGAGTTAGACAGTTTGGAAACACTGCTTCCATATGCCAATGATTTGCAAAGAGTAGATATTCTAAATGCCATAGCCCTTGTTATAAAAAATACCAATCCCACTCAATCAATCGACTTTGCTAAGCAGGCATTTAATCTTTCTAATAAATTAAATTATGATAAAGGCAGGGCGTTATCACACATTGTATTTGGTATTCATGAGAAACGAAAAAGCGACTATGAAAAAGCACATACCGAATTTTTACTAGGATTAAGTCAAGCTTTAAAATGTAAGGATTTAGGTGCCATATCACTTGCTTATCATAGTTTAGGTAATCTGGCCAATATCAAGGGAGATTACCCTAAAGCGCTAAGGTATTATTTGGGTTCATTAAAGATTTCTGAAGATTTACATGACAATAAAAGGGTCTCCAAAACATTAAACAATATTGGTGGTATATACCTTGAAATGGAAAACTTTGATAAAGCTGAGCAGTTTTATTTAAGAGCTTATGAACTTGAGAAGTTAGTTGGTGATGAACTTTCATTAGCTGAATTGGCAAATAACCTTGCTAATATTTATAATTTGAGAGGAAGTGAAATTAAAGCACTTTACTATTACAACAACTGCCTTGAAGTATTTAAGAAATTGGGTAGTATTAACGATATCAGCACGGTGTTAAATAATATTGGCAGTATTTATACAAACAAAGGGCAAGTAAAAAAAGCATTAGTGAATTTATATGAGGCATTGACATTCGATGATAGACTGAATGACAAACATGATGTGATTTCAACATATCAGAATTTGGCTGCTGCGCATGTAAAGTTGAATAACAGAGATTCTGCATTGTTCTATGCTGAAAAGGTAACTAATATGGCCAAGCAACTCAATTTCAAAAAAGATTATGCCCTTTCATTAGAATTAATGAGTAGCATGTATGAAAATTTTGGAGAAACAGTAAAGGCTTTGTATTATAAAAATGAAGCTGATAAAGCCAAAAAAGAAGTAGTTGGTCCTCGTAAAGCCAATGAAATGGCTGATCTTCAAATGGATTATGCGGGTAAACAAAAACAAAGTCAAATAAACAGATTAGCTAAGGATAACGAGACAAAAAAACTTGAACTACAAGATAAGGAATTGAGTTTGCAGCGTAAAAATGTTCTGCTACTCGGATTTGGATTAGGTATTTTCTTTTTAATATTGATTAGTTTTATGCTGTTTTACCTCATCACTTCAAATCGAAAAAGGAAAGTATTAGAAATCAGCAGTGAAACCAAAAGCAATATACTTAACAAGGTAAATAGTGAATTAAGAAATCCTTTGAACTCAATCATTGGTCTCTCTGGTTTGGCGGGTGAAAGTAAAAATTTGACTGAGTTAAAAGAGAATCTATCAGGTATCAAATCTTCAAGTGATGAGTTGTTATTTGTTATGAACAATATCATTCATTATTTGCAGGTGGATTCAGGTAACTCAAAGCTTTTTCCTATTAAATTCAATTTGATTGACAACCTACAACCCTTGTTAAAATCATACCAACATCAGTGTCATTCAAAGGGTTTGTTATTTAGCCAGATGGTTTATCCAGATGTGCCACAATATTTAATTGCAGATAAATTTAAGTTTTTAAGTATCATAGATAACTTGTTAAGCAATGCACTTAAATACTCTGAATCTGGTGTTATTAAGTTTGAAATGAAGGCTGCTCAAAGCGAATCAAAGAACGAACAAAACAAAATTACCATTCAAATAAAAGTTAGGGATGAAGGGAGTGGGATAGATAGCCATAAACTTAAAAACGTTTTCAAACCTACGGCTGATTCAGATACCTTAAATAACAAAAAATCAGGTTTTGGGGTAGGTTTATTCTTAACCCAATATTTTGCAAAAAAAATGCAGGGCAAAGTCGAAGTGCAAAGTGTTGAAGGACAAGGAACAGAATTTACTGTTTATCTTAATGTAGAAGCAGTGCCAGCAGAGTTACTAAGTGAACATCATCTAAATGATTCATTTAAAACGGGTCCTATACAAATATTAATTGCACAGAATAACCCTACTAACCAGAAGGTTTTGGTTAAAATGCTAGAAAGCAAAGGACATATTTGTACGGTAGTTTCAAATGGCGAGGAGGCCCTCAATAAATTGACTGAGAAAAGTTTCGACATCTTGTTGATGGATATTAAGATGCCCATCATGGATGGTTTAAAGGCAGCTTATCATATCCGTAAGGATGATGAATTCGAGTTAGATAGAAATATCCCAATCATAGCCATATCAGCAGATGCTGATGAAGAGGACATCCAAAAATGCTTCGAAGCAGGTATTAATGATTTTTTGGTGAAACCTATTAAGAAAGAGGTGTTGATTGCCAAAATTGAAGAATTACAAAAACAAAAAAATAATACTAAAGCGCACGTCCTTGCTTAATGGTAAAAAAAGCACATATTTGCCCCCGTTTAATAAAATATTATGTCTGTATTAGTAGATAAAAACTCAAAAGTAATAGTGCAAGGATTTACAGGTAGCGAAGGCTCCTTCCATGCACAACAAATGATAGAATACGGAACCAATGTAGTTGGTGGAGTTACGCCTGGAAAAGGTGGACAAAGCCACTTAGATCGTCCGGTATTCAACACTGTAAAAGATGCAGTTGAAAAAGCAGGTGCTAATGTCTCTATCATTTTCGTTCCACCTCCCTTTGCTGCTGATGCTATTATGGAGTCTGCCGATGCTGGTATTAAAGTAATCATCTGTATTACTGAAGGTATTCCAGTAAAGGACATGATACCTGTTAAAGAATATGTTAAATCTCGTAACTGTGTATTAATAGGTCCAAACTGTCCAGGTGTTATTACTCCCGGTCAAGCTAAAGTGGGTATTATGCCAGGTTTTGTTTTCAAGCAAGGCAGAATAGGTATCGTTTCTAAATCTGGTACATTAACCTACGAAGCTGCTGATCAAATAGTGAAAGCAGGTTTAGGTGTATCTACTGCAATTGGTATTGGTGGAGACCCAATTATTGGAACGCCTACTAAAGATGCCGTAGAAATGTTGATGAACGACCCTGAAACAGACGCCATCGTGATGATTGGTGAGATTGGTGGAAGCTACGAAGCAGATGCGGCTAGATGGATTAAGGCTAATGGAAACAAAAAACCTGTAGTTGGATTCATAGCTGGTCAAACAGCCCCAGCAGGTCGTAGAATGGGCCATGCAGGTGCCATCGTAGGTGGACATGATGACACAGCTTCAGCTAAAATGAAAATTATGGCTGAGTGTGGTTTACATGTAGTTGAATCTCCTGCTGATATTGGAGCTAAAATGCTTGAAGTACTTGGTTCAAAAGCCAATTAATTCTCTTATATAAAATTTTCAAGACACCTCAAAATTGTACTATTTTGGGGTGTTTTTATTATATTTCGGTCTATCGTTTCATTAATTCGATTTAGCCTTTTATCATTGCATTAAACATACACATTTGAAAAATTCGGATATAGTAATCATAGGGGCTGGCCCCGCAGGTTGTGCCACATCATTGTTTTTAGCCAAACATAAAATTGCACATACCATTATAGATAAAGCGGTATTTCCGCGCGATAAGGTTTGTGGTGATGCATTGAGTGGTAAGGTGGTGTATGTAATGAATCAGCTCGATTCCAAAATGATTTATGATTACGATGCCAATCCGAAACAATTTTTACCTAGCTGGGGTGTAAAGTTTGCCGCACCTAATGGTAAATCCATTGACATTCCATTCAAATCAGACATGAGCAAAGAAAGCCATGCACCTGGTTTTATAAGTAAACGAATGGATTTTGATGCCACTATGTTTAATAGATTGGATAAGGAATATGCGCATGTTATTGATGCGGCTGAGTTGACAGATATAGAAACAAACGGAGAACGTAAAACAATAACTTATACAAAAGATAAGCAGACACAAACCATCAGTGATATAAAGCTATTGGTGGGTGCCGAAGGCGATAGAAGCATCGTGGCTAAAAAGTTTTCAGATATAGTAAAAGACAACGACCACTACTGCGCAGGAATCCGTGCCTACTACAAAGGTGTAACAGGTATGCATCCTCAAAATTTTATTGAGCTACATTTTTTAGAAGAATTATTGCCAGGTTATTTTTGGATATTCCCATTGCCAAATGGAATGGCCAATGTGGGAGCAGGTATGCTTAGCTCAAGTGTTAGCAAGAAAAAGGTAAATCTTAAGGAAGATATGCTGCGAGCCATTGCCAATAACCCAAACATAAAAGATCGTTTTGCGAATGCTGAATTGCAAGGCAAAATTCAAGGTTGGGGCTTGCCACTGGGAAGCAAAAAAAGGAAAATATCAGGTGATGGTTTCTTATTAGTGGGCGATGCTGCTGCTTTGATAGACCCCTTCACAGGTGAGGGTATAGGCAATGCCATGTATAGCGGCATGTTGGCTGCAGCGCATATCAAAAACTGTGTGAAACAGAATAAATTTGATGATGCTTTTAATGCGGCATACGATAAGGCATTTTATGATAGACAATGGGATGAATTAAAGTTAAGTCATACCATGCAAAAGCTATGTAAATACCCATGGCTATTTAATTTGGTAGTTAACAAAGCCAACAAGAATAAGGCGTTAAGAGAAACCATTAGCTGTATGTTTGAAGACTTGGATTTGAGAGCCAAGCTTCGCAATCCATTGTTTTATTTTAAATTATTGTTGAACGATTAAGATATTACTTCCCACAATTGTCACAACCTCCAGAGGTTTTTCCCTTAAAACTTTTGAAAATAACTTTTCCTATATAAACCATAGAAGCGGCAACTATTAATATGACTATGATTGTTTGGTAATCCATTTTAGTTTTTTAGATAAGGGTTGTTAGCTTTTTCAGCAGCAATGCTAGTACTTGGTCCATGGCCATTGAAAACTTTGGTTGAGTCCGGGAGGGTAAACAACTTGGTTCTGATGCTTTTTAAAAGGGTTTCTAAATTTCCGCCTGGCAAATCGGTGCGACCAATGCTTTGCATAAACAACACATCACCTGAAATGACAAAGCCATCTTCTTTGCAATAAAAGCTAATGCTGGCAATAGAATGGCCAGGTGTAAAAAGCACATCCAAAGTAGAATTTCCAAAAGTGATTTTATCTCCTTCATTCACATATACCAAGTTTTCAGGAATGATGATATCAGGCATGTTGAACATCACAGTCCACCTTTTGGTTTCATTATAGGTAAACAATTCCTCTTTGTGCAGATGAATGGGCAATTGGTAGTGGGATGAAACAAACTCATTACCCAAAATATGGTCGATGTGGCAATGTGTGTTGAGCAGTTTTACGGGCTTTAGCCCGTTTTGGCTAATGTATGAAGTCAATACATCGCGCTCGGCTTGGCTGTAGCAGCCTGGGTCAATTATTACACACTCTTTGGTATCGTCACTTAATACATAGGTGTTTTCGGCAAAATCATTAAATTGAAATACTTCTACTTTTATCATCTGGGCTTCAAAATTAGCTAAATCATTATTTATATCTTGGATTTTTTGTAATGAATCATTACAGCTTTAAATGTTGTTAAGAAATTATTCCAAACATCACGAAACCTATTGTAGGGGCGAATCAACATTCGCCCTTTTAATTGCCAACAAGTAAGGAAAATGTAAAAAATAGCCCTTTGCTTATAACAATCAGTAGGTATTATCAGTATTTTAAAAATTTCGCTTTCCAATATCAATCCTAAAAGCAATATTTGAAGGGATTTGAGTTTTAACCCCACAAATATCAGCAAGTATTTTTTCATTGCCTTTTTGTTGCTTCCCTTGCAACAAGTTTTTGCGCAGGGTATCAATACCACTTTTGGGCAAAATCGTGTTCAATTTGGCGAGTTTGAATGGAGTTATGTAAGAAGCGAAAATTTTGATTCATACTTTTACAAAGGTGGCAGAGAATTGGCCACTTTTGCAGCTAAATATGCCGAAGAAAACCTGAGTGCTTTAGAGACGGTTTTAGACCATCGCTTGAGCGGACGTATAGAAATCATTTGCTACAATACCCTTGGCGATTTTAAACAAAGCAATTTTGGTCTAGAAGAGATTGCCCAAAACACGGGCGGTTTTACCCAAGTGGTAAACAATAAAGTGTATATCTATTTCAATGGTGATCATGGCGATTTTGTAAGACAATTGAAAGAGGGTATGTCGTTGGTTTTGCTAAACGAGTTGTTGTATGGTGGATCATTTCAAGAGCGCATTCAAAGTGCTACTTTGCTCAATTTGCCACAATGGTATTTGCGTGGTTTAACAAGCTATATCTCAAAACCATGGGATGCCGATATGGACAACCGCATGAAGGATGGTTTGCTTTCAAAAAAATTAATGAAGTTTAATCGATTAAACAACAAAGATGGCGTGTTTGCAGGCCATAGTATTTGGAAGTTTTTGGTTGATAAATATGGGGCTGAAGTAATACCCAATATGGTTTACATAACACGCATTACACGCAATTATGAAAATGCCTTCATTTACGTTACGGGATTGAAATTTAAAGACCTTCAAAAAGAATGGCTCGATTATTATAAAACGCTTTATTTAAAAGAAGAAACTGGTCGCAGCTTGCCATTGGCTGAGTTGAAAATAAAACGTAAGCAAGCCCAATACATTCAACCTGAAATGAAGGTGAGCAGCAAAGGAAATTACTTAGCCTTTACCACCAATAAAAATGGCAAATACAAAGTGTGGTTGTTTGATACCAAAACAGGTAAATCAAAAAAAATATTTAAAGGTGGAATAAAATATAACCAACTAGAAGTGGATCATTCTTTTCCGCTTGTTACTTGGCAACAAGGTGGCGACAAGTTGGGAATTATTTATGAAAAAAGAGGCTATGTGTATTTGAAACTCACCGACCTTGTTACCAAAGAAAAGACAGTTATTCAGTTTCAAAAATTTGAAAAAATAACCGGCATAGATTTTAGTGACAATGGCAGAACCATTGTGCTCTCAGCCATTCGAAAAGGGCAAAGCGATTTGTATACTTTTGATATTCCAAGCAGACGAGAAAGACAGCTCACTAATGATTTTTATGATGACATTAATCCGCGTTTTGTTGAGTATTCAAGCAAGGTGGTTTTTAGTTCAAATAGAAATACCGATTCTTTGGCTCAACCCGTTATTCCTAAAATATACGAGACCAATAATTTCGACATATATCAGTATGATTTGGAAAGTAAAAATGGTATGCTAAAACGCATCACACGCACCCCAAATATTAACGAAACGCAGCCAATTGATTTCAATAGAAATTACATGGCATACCTGAGTGATTATAATGGCATAAAAAACCGCTATGCTGCAAGGATTGAAGAGGAGTTTGATTACAATGAAATTCAAATAAAATATTT
>CANHJJ010000017.1 GCA_947460565.1 Bacteroidota bacterium | reverse complement strand
CTTAGCTATAGAAGCCGCTCTGCTTAAATCTTCGTATGATGAATTTGTACAAGAACCTATTAAACCCCATTCTACTTTTAATGGCCATCCATTGCTAGCGGCCAAAGCTTTCATTTCGCTAACGGGAGTAGCTAAATCTGGAGTGAAAGGACCATTCAAATGTGGCTGTAAAGTATTTAAGTCGATTGTAATTACCTGATCAAAATAAGCTTCAGGATTTGCATACACTTCAGCATCTGCTGTTAAATGATGTTTAACTCCATTGGCCAAATCAGCTACATCAGCGCGACCTGTAGAACGCAAATAACGCTCCATACTCTCATCATATCCAAAAGTAGAAGTAGTGGCACCAATTTCTGCACCCATATTACAAATGGTTCCTTTACCTGTGCAGCTCATACTGGTAGCACCTTCTCCAAAATATTCCACGATAGCACCCGTACCACCTTTTACGGTAAGAATACCAGCTACTTTTAAGATAACATCTTTAGGGGCAGTCCAACCGTTTAATTTACCAGTTAGTTTAACACCAATTAATTTAGGGAATTTAAGTTCCCATGGTAAGCCAGCCATTACATCACAGGCATCTGCACCACCAACTCCAATAGCCACCATACCTAAACCGCCTGCATTCACAGTATGGCTATCCGTACCAATCATCATTCCACCCGGGAAAGCATAATTTTCTAAAACAACTTGATGGATAATACCTGCACCTGGTTTCCAAAATCCTATTCCATATTTATTAGATACAGAACCTAAGAAATCATATACTTCTTTACTTTCTTTGTTAGCAAAATCTAAATCTTCAGCAGCACCTTTTCTGGCTGTAATCAAATGGTCGCAATGAACTGTAGAAGGTACAGCCACTTTTGGGCGACCTGCCTGCATAAATTGCAACAAGGCCATTTGAGCTGTAGCATCTTGCATAGCCACTCGGTCTGGACCAAAATCCACATAACTATTGCCTCTATCATAGGCTTTGCTAGCATTGCCTTCGGTTAAGTGACTGTATAAAATTTTTTCTGTTAATGTTAAAGGTTTGTTAACCACCTTGCGGGCTGCTGCAATACGCTCATCCATTTTGGCGTATACAGCTTTAATCATTTCGATATCGAAAGCCATATATTTGTTTATTGTTTATTAGTATTATTAGATTTGTAACATGTTACGTCTTTACTTTGAGAGACGTAAATTTTTACGTCTTTACAAAATTTCACCGCTGCAATTTATAAAATTAACATCTTTGAAGAAATTAATGTTTGATTTATGATGAATGATGAAAATCAGATAATATTTGAGTTAGCAAAAAACAGCTTTGAACTTTCAGAGCAGGCTGATTTCGAGGAAATAAAGGTGGAGATTGAATCTAAGCTTATTTGGTTTTTGATAAATGATTTAGAGAAACTTTGGCAAATTCTTTACCAAATTGATGTGAATGAAACAAAAGTCAAAGCACTTTTTCATCAAAACGAACCTAAACTAATAGCCCCGGGAATTACAAACCTGATAATTGATAGGCTCAGACAAAAGGCAAAAACTAGGATCGAATATAGGAGCAAATAATTAGGAATTAGGAATTAAAATTATGAATTATGAAATCAAAATTATTAATTATGAAAAATCATTTATTTAATGCATAGCACTATAAAGTTTAAAACAAGCTAGTAATCATTAGATACCCTAAATCTAGAGGTAAATTATTTGTAAAAAAAAAGCCTTACTTTTGTTTTCAAAATTTTTAAGCCTTTATTTATGGGCTAACAGACGTAACAAGATATCATAAAACAATGAAATTATTTATTAGGAGATTTGAATTAAAGACCTGGATTATTTGTATCACACTCTTTTTATTTTCAAGCATAAAAACAGAAGCACAAGAATCGAAAGAAATCATTAAAACCTATATTCAGGTCCAAGCCAAAGAAAATAGCATTGACTCATTAGATTTTACAGAGTGGATATTGTCAGACGAATATACAGATAAAGAAACCGGAATTACCCATGCCTATATGCAACAAATGTATCATGGCATACCGATATTTAATGCCATTAGTGTTGTGGCTATTAAGGATTCGAAAGTGGCCGTTTTCAGACCAGGTATTGTTCCTTATCTTAACAAAAGAGTAAAAACGGATGTCCCTACTTTAAGTCCTGAAGAAGGTGTAAATGCAGCTTTAGCGAATATTAAGAAAAAAAGCAATAATTTAACTTTAGTTGAGAAAGATGATGTAAAACACAAATATACCTATACCGATAAAAACATTTCTGTGAGCCCAATTGAGGTTAAACTGATGTATGTTGCTAAAGATGATAAAGTACTACTATCTTGGAATGTAAGTGTTGAATTAATTAAAGAACCTCATTGGTGGAACATCAGAGTGGATGCAGTAAAGGGAAAATTTATTGAGAAGAACGATTTTACAAGATCTTGTGATTTTGGAATTGCACCTGCAAGTGCCATGGCTCCGCCACCACCTGCACCGTTAGCTCCTGATTACAGGGTATTTGCTTTCCCAATAGAAGCGCCCACATTTGGAAGCCGAGCTCTGATATCTAACCCATCAGATCCCATTGCGTCTCCTTATGGTTGGCATGATATTGATGGCATTGCAGGGGCTGAATACACCATTACTAGAGGCAACAATGTGCATGCCTATGAAGACCGAAACAATGATAACCTTCCTGGATATTCTCCTGATGGCACCTCCAACCTTGTGTTTGATTCAGTATACTCAATTACCAATGCTCCTCTTCTTAATCAAAATGCTTCAGTAACCAATTTGTTCTATCTTAACAATTATGTTCATGACTACTTGTACCGCTTAGGTTTTGATGAAGTCTCTGGTAATTTCCAACAAAACAATTATGGAAATGGTGGCTTAGGTTCAGATTATGTAAATGCAGAAGGATTTGATGGGGGTGGCACTAGTAACGCTAACTTTTCAACGCCTGCAGATGGTTCAAAACCTAGAATGCAAATGTATTTATTCAATTTAACAACCCCTAATCGTGATGGATCCCTTGATAATGCAATTGTTTCCCATGAATTTGGACATGGTGTTTCCAATCGCTTAACAGGCGGACCTTCTCAGGCAAGTTGTTTATCAAATGCCGAACAAGGTGGCGAAGGATGGAGTGATTGGTTGTCATTAATGCTCACCATAAAACCAGGTGATGTGGGAGCAACCCCTAGGGGTTTGGGTACCTATGTGTTAGGTCAAGCCACAACTGGTGCAGGTATTCGAAGGTATCCATATAGCACAGATATGACAATTAACCCTCAAAACTATGCCAATATTGCTAATACAACCAGTGGCTCTGAAGTACATAATATGGGTGAGATTTGGTGTGATGCACTTTGGGATATGTCTTGGTTTTTGATGGATCAATTTGGTTACAGCACAGATCCAACAGTTGCAACAGCAGGTAACAATATTGCCATTAGATTGGTATTACAAGGAATGAAATTACAACCCTGCAATCCGGGGTTTTTAGATGCACGTAATGCTATTTTGACTGCCGACTCACTTTTATATGGCTATTCTCACAAATGCTTGATTTGGCAAGCCTTTGCCAGAAGAGGTATGGGTTGGAGTGCATCTCAAGGTAGTGCGAGTGTTGCTGGTGATGAGACAGCTGCGTTTAATATTCCTACATTTTGTGTGGCAGTTACACAAGCCCCGGTATCAAATTTCACTGCTAGCACAACCACGCCTGCCTGCGGTGGCAGCGTATCGTTTACCGACCAATCTACCCAAGCGCAATCTTGGTTATGGTATTTTGGCGACAACACAACTTCAGCAGCTCAAAACCCATCCAAAGTTTATTCTTCACCTGGAACATATACTGTCTCATTGGTAGTAACAAATACGCTTGGAATGGACTCTTTGGCTAAGATTAGTTATATCACTGTTGCTCCTACTTTTACCACAACTATTACCAATACTCCTGCAATTGGATGTAGCGGAGATCCAGTTCAATTGACAGCTACACCTAGCGTAACTAATAATAATATTTATAATGTTAGCAATATTCCATATGCTCCAATAGTGGGTGTTGGAACTGGTGCGACAATTACGCTTACTGATGATCAGATGAGTGCTGCATTGCCAATTGGTTTCACATTTAATTTCTTTGGAAATAATTATACGAATTTTTACAAGTGTTCGAATGGTTATATAACGTTTACTGCAAATCAAACATCCGCCACAACTAGATATGGAGTGGCAATACCTGCTACGGCTACACCAAACAATTTTATAGCAGCTGCTTGGGGTGATTTAAACCCATCACTTGCTGGCAGTAAACTAAGGTACATTACGGTTGGAACAGCGCCAAATAGAAAACTAATCATCAATGATTCTAACTATCATTTTGGCGGAACTTCTTATCCAATGATTGTTCAAACTATTTTGTATGAAACAAGTAATATTATTGAGGTGCATACTTCTACTATTGCAAATACTTCAGCTATAACAACGGTTAATGTTACCAAAACCATCACCCAAGGAATTGAAAACTCAACTGGTAGCAAGGGTTATTTTGTGCCAGGTCGAAACAGTGCCATTTTCTCTGCTAATAATGACGCCTACCGATTCACACCTGGTTACTCTTATTTATGGACCACAGGCAATTTAAATGGAGCCACACAAACCTTTTATCCAACCTCTGCAAGCGGAACAGTATATGATGTAACGGTAAGTGATGGAACCTGCACGGCCACTTTTAGTTCCCCAGTGATTAATGTTTATCCTAAACCTAATGTTACAATTACCGCTTCTTCCCAATCAGTATGTACAGGTAATCTATTAACGCTAACAGCATCTGGTGCGAATAATTTAGTGTGGACTGGTGGGGTAAGCAACGGTGTACCCTTTATTCCAATTGCTACTTCTCAATATGTAGTTAGTGGCACAGATGCCAATGGATGTATTGGCAAAGATTCTATTACGATTCCAGTTAATAACTGTGTTAATAGCGATTTAACTAGTTTTACAATTAGCTCTGGAACGCTATACCCTTCATTTACAAAAAATACTATAAATTATACTACAACTGTTGCTAATAATGTCACTTCTATAAGTGTTACCCCAACTGCAGATGATGCAATGGCTGCACTCCAAATTAGAATTAACAATGGGACCTATACCAATGTTTCGAGTGGATCCTCTGCATCAATTACAGGTTTAAATATAGGAACCAACATTATTGAAATCAAAGTAACTGCAAGAGATAATATAACAACTAAAGTTTATACCATAATCATAAATCGCTCGGCATATACAAATGCTAACTTATCAAATATAAATTTAATTGGTAATTCGTATTCACCAGTATTCCATCCCGACACACTCAATTATTCTTCTTCTGTTTTATTTGGAACAAATAATGTTAAGGTTTCTGCTATTATTTCTGATACTTCTTCAAGGATAAAAATCAAAATAAATAGTGGGGCATTTACAAGTATCAATAACAAGGACACTTCTGACTTCTTAGGTTTAAATATTGGTATGAATACCATTTATTTGAAAGTAGATGTTCAAGATTCTACTTCAAACAAAGTGTATACGATTAATATGAACAGAGCAAATGCCATTCCTCCAAGTAATATGAGTTATTCTCCAAATTCAATAAATGCTATTAGAACAATAACAACCGTTAATTTGACACCTAGCTATTCTGGTGATTCGGTTACATTTTTCCAAATAAGTCCCCAATTACCAAATGGACTAACCTTTAACAACCTCACAGGCAAAATTAGCGGCACTCCATTGGTGCTTTCTCCTCAAACAAATTATACCATCACAGGTGTAAATAATGGAGGCAATACAACCACCATTTTCAGCTTATCTGTAGTTGCCTTAGCACCAAGTAATTTAAAATACAGTGATTCAGTAATTGTTGCCACTCGCACTATAACAAATATCAATTCAACTGCTAGTTTTATAGGAGATATAATAACGAAATATAGAATTACACCGAGTTTACCAATTGGACTAAAACTAGATTCAATTACAGGTAAAATTAGTGGAATAGCATCAATACTTTCGCCATTGACAATTTACACCATTACAGGTAGTAATTCTGGTGGAATCACCACAGCTAGCTTCACATTAACTGTAAATGCAATTGCACCAAGTAATCTAAAATACACTGATTCTTTAGTAATAGCTACGCGCACTGTAACAAACATCAACGCTAATCCTACTAACCTAGGTGATTTGATTACCAATTACTCAATAAATCCTGCTTTGCCTGCTGGACTTAGTATGGATTCAATTACGGGTAAGATAATTGGAACAGCTCAAGTATTGTTACCATTAACTACATTTACCATCGCTGGAAGCAATACAGGTGGCAGCACAACAGCCTCATTCAAGTTAACCGTAAATGCAGTTGCACCAAGTAATTTGAAATACACTGACTCTACTATTGTTGCCACAAGAACCATTTCTAATATCAATAATACGCCCAGCAACGCAGGCGACTTAATCACCAAATACAGTATCAGCCCTGCTTTGCCAAATGGATTAAGTTTGGATACCCTTACAGGAACTATTAGTGGAATTCCAATGGAGATATTAGCCTTGAAAACATACACCATTACAGGAACAAATTCAGGTGGAATTGCAAATACAAACTTTAACTTAACTGTTAATTCTGTGGCTCCAAGTAATATTATATACAGTGATTCAGCAGTTGTGGCAACACGTTTATTAACCCATATAAATGCTATGCCAAGTCATTTGGGAGATTCAATTGATAGCTATCAAATCAGTCCTGCTTTACCTTTAAGTTTAAGTTTGGATTCTATTACAGGCATTATCAGTGGTACTCCTTCAATATTGATGCCATTAACCCATTATACCATTACGGGTTCAAATTCTGGAGGAAGTGCAACAGCTATATTCTCTTTGATTGTTAATTCAATTGCACCAAACATTTTAAAATATTCAGATTCAGTTATTGTGGCCACAAGAACCATAAGCAACATTAATTCAAATCCAATATATGTGGGTGATTCAATAACATTGTTTAAAATTAATCCATCCCTTCCAATGGGTGTTAGTTTAGATTCGATTACTGGAAAAATTAGTGGCATACCAACTGTACTATCTCCTTTAACAAATTATACCATTACCGGAACTAACTCGGGTGGAAGTACCAATGCCATCATCAACTTAACAGTGAAAGCTATGGCACCAACTGTGATGAGTTACACTCCTAGTTCGGTTATTGCTACCAATGGATTTACCAATATTAGTTCTAGTCCAAGTTATATAGGTGATTCAATTATCAGTTTCTCTGTGGCACCTTCTTTCCCTGCAGGTATTAGTTTAAATACTTCTACAGGTTTAATCAGTGGCATTCCAAGTGTGGTATCAGCACAAACCTTGTATACCATTACAGGAATTAATACAGGAGGTAGCACCAATGCTACATTTACCTTAACTGTCAACAAAGGAACAGGTATCAATGAAACAGAATTGATAAGCACAGCTATTTACCCTAACCCAACAACGGGCATCGTAAACATCAGTTCAAATCAAGCTATTGATAATGTTGAGGTATTTGATGTGACAGGTAAATTGGTATTAAGCCATAGAAATGATACACATCAAAAGCATATTGAATTAGATTTATCAGCCTTTGGTAATGGTATTTATTTTATTCAAACGCACAACCTAAACGCTGAAAAGACCCTTAACAAAGTGGTCATTTCAAAATAAAAAGTGTTGCATCGCTTGTCTGCTCAAGTACGGGCAACATTTGTCAGTTCGAGTGGAGAATGCATTTGTCAGTTCGAGCGGAGTCGAGAACTGGCTTGGGTAAGAGTCTGTTTATTTTTCGACTCCGCTCAAAATGACAGACTCTTATTGACATAACAATTACCAATATAATTGACAAAAGGATTAGGCTGCCTAATGATTGAGCAGCCTTTTTTACTTCATCTCATTCAAAAAATGATAAGAACCATCGACATATTTCAATATATGGTTTTGGATATTTTGACAGACCAAATCAAAGACTATTTTTCAATAATAAATCCCTATACCAGAAATATTTTTAAAATGGAAGAAATTAAATCAATACCAAAAACACCTAACAAAAACAAACATTTTTTGTAAATTTGACCTGATGAAACAACGAATTTATATTGACACATCTGTTTTTGGCGGACACTTTGATGAAGAGTTCGCTGAACATACAATTCCGCTGTTTGATCGACTTAAAAATAACGAATTCACATTGCTTTTTTCGACAGTTACACAAGATGAATTAGAATTTCCCCCCGAAAATGTAAAAGACCTTGTTAAAAGTATCAAAATTGACAACACTGAATTTCTTGAAACTACCTCAGAAGCCATTGACCTAGCATCAGAATATATCTCTGAAAAGGTGGTTGGACAAACGAGTTTTGCAGACTGTTTGCATATTGCGTTAGCAACAATAAATCGTGCAGACTTTTTAATAAGTTGGAATTTTAAACATATAGTAAATGTGCAAAGAATACGTGGTTACAACTCCATAAACATTAAAAATGGTTATAAACAATTAGAAATACGTTCACCAAGAGAATTTGAAAAATATGAAGAAGACTGAAAAACAATTTGACGCAGTACATTTTATGCGACAACAAAGAGACAAATTAAGTGAGAAGTTATCCAAAATGACCAAAGCCGAAATTTTGGAATACTTTAATAACCGCAAATCGGCAACGACAATAAAGCCATGCGCACAATAGTGGTTTGGCAAAAATTCACAATAACCAAATAAGGTTTAATAAAAGTAATAAACTTTTATTATCTGTTTTCACAAGTAAAGCTTCGCTTAACACTTGCGAAAGCAAAGGTCATTTCAAAATAAAAAGTGTTGTATCGCTTGTCAGTTCAAGTACGGGCAGCATTTGTCAGTTCGAGTGGAGAATGCATTTGTCAGTTCGAGCGGAGTCGAGAACGACATATATATGAGTCAGTCTATTTTTCGACTCCGCTCAAAATGACAGACAATAAAAAGGCTGCCCGATTATAGGGCAGCTTTTTTTATTTCATTTCATCTAATTTTTTCTGAAGACCAAACATCTCATCTCTTAATCTTGCAGCTTCCATAAAGTCGAGTTCTTTGGCTGCTTTTTGCATGCGTTTTTGGGTTTCTTCAAGCATTTTTTGTAGCTTAGGTTTGCTCAAATACTCTACAACAGGATCTGCGGCAATGTTGAATTCTTCAGGTTCTACATACGCTCTACCTATTGGCTCTCCTCCTAGCGTTCTAGCATCAGCTATACTGGTTTGTTTTATAATCTCTTCCTTACTTCTTCTAATGGTAGTTGGGGTTATTCCATGCTTGGTATTATAGGCAATTTGAATATCGCGTCTTCTATAGGTTTCATTAATGGTGCGCTGCATACTATCTGTCATCACATCTGCATACATAATTACCTTGCCCCTATCATTTCTAGCTGCACGACCAATGGTTTGCGTCAATGATTTATCATTCCTCAAAAAACCTTCTTTATCAGCATCCATAATGGCCACCAAACTAACCTCTGGCAAATCCAAACCTTCTCTTAATAAGTTCACACCTATAAGCACATCAAATACTCCCAAGCGAAGGTTTCTCAAAATCTCAACACGATCAAGGGTTTTCACTTCACTATGTATATAACTACACTTAATATTTAAGCGAATCATATACTTGCTTAATTCTTCCGCCATGCGCTTAGTTAAGGTGGTCACAAGAATTCTATCACCCATTTTTATGCGTTCATCTATTTCATCCAACAAATCATCCACCTGATTCAAACAAGGACGCACCTCGATGGTAGGATCTAATAAACCAGTTGGACGAATGATTTGTTCAACCAAAATACCGCCCGCTTGCTGTATCTCATAATCTGCAGGCGTAGCGCTCACATAAATGGTTTGTGGTATCATGCCTTCAAATTCTGAAAAGGTAAGTGGTCGATTATCCATAGCTGAAGGAAGTCTAAATCCATATTCAACTAAGTTTTGCTTTCTACTTCTATCTCCACCATACATGGCGCGAACTTGTGGCATTGATACGTGGCTTTCATCCACCATCAACAAAAAATCTTTAGGAAAATAATCAATAATACAGAACGGTCTATCACCCGCATTTCTCTTATCCATATAGCGACTGTAATTTTCAATACCGCTGCAATAGCCCAACTCACGCATCATTTCAAGGTCAAAATTGGTTCTTTCCTCTAAACGTTTTGCTTCTAAAAACTTACCTACACTTTTAAAATATTCAATCTGTGCCACCAAATCATCTTGAATTTGAATCATGGCCTCTCTTAGCTGATCCTTAGGAGTAACATATAAGTTAGCAGGGAAAATGGCAATGTCTTTGGCAGACTCTTGTTTTTTTCCACTCACAGGGTCAATAATATCAATGCTTTCAACCTCATCTCCAAAAAACTGAATACGAAAAGCAAAATCTGCGTATGCAGGAAATACATCTACAACATCTCCTTTTACTCGAAAGTTACCTCTATTAAATTCAGCAGTGGTGCGACTGTACAATGAATCAACCAAAGAAAACAAAAACGTATTTCGGCCAATTTTCTGACCTACATGAATCCTAATGGTGCTTTTTTCATAGTCCTTAGGATTTCCTGCACCATAAATACAACTCACAGATGCCACCACAATAATATCTCTCCTACCACTCATGAGTGTAGATGTAGTAGCCAACCTCATTTTCTCTATTTCTTCATTGATGGCAAGGTCTTTTTCGATATAAGTATTACTAGAAGGGATGAAGGCTTCAGGTTGGTAATAATCGTAATAACTTACGAAATACTCAACTTTATTGTTTGGAAAAAACTGTTTAAACTCGCTGTATAATTGAGCTACAAGCGTTTTATTATGACTTAGTATTAAGGTAGGTCTTTGCACCTGTTGTATGACATTGGCCATGGTAAAGGTCTTACCACTACCTGTCACTCCCAAAAGCACTTGCGATTTATCACCTTGCTCCAATCCCTTTACCAATGCTTTGATAGCACCTGGTTGATCGCCTGTTGGAATATAATCTGAAATGAGTTGGAATGACATGATTTGAAAAGTAAAATGAGTTGGATAAGAAAAAACTATCTATAGTCTTAATAAAACTATAAACTAATTACCAATTAATAAATGCCTTATTGAAAACATCCTGAACCAACATGGCAGTTACTTCTGTTATCAATCTTGGTTCCTCTGAAGCTAAACTCAGGCTTGCATCAAAATCTACATTGCGTGAAAAAACTTCTTTGAAATTTTTGGTTTCGTCCTTATTACTTTCAAATGTAATCTCAATTGAAACAGTTAGTCTAGTAACTGCATTAGCTTGGTTTCCTTGCACAGCTGCAGGTGCTACTTTATAGTCAGTTATTTTACCACTAAAGGCAAAATCACCATCTTCTTGTGTTAATTTCAATGAGGTTTCATTGATAAATTTTTGTTTTAACTTTTCTGTTAATGTTTGACTTAAAGTTGGGGCAACAATGCTAGCTGTGTTTTGTATAAAGGCCACCGAAAATGTTTTGGCATCGGGTGGCACACTTGCTCCTGAATGGGTATAAACACCGCAAGATGATAACAACAAAAGACAAAATAAAAACAAGCCAAGAATTGATTTTTGCATAGCACAAAACTAATGTATTTTAAACAAAAAAGAGGCTACCCTTTCGGACAGCCTCTCAATAAATCATATTAATAAATTAAGCATTCGCTTTTTTAGCTGCTACTGCTTTTTTCATCCAATCATAAGTTACAGATTTTGGTCTCTCAATTGGTAAACCCAATGCTCTGTCCCAAATCAAACTAGCTAATACACCCAATGCACGACTGACACCAAACATTACTGTATAGAAATCTGATTCAACCAAACCATAATGCAATAGCAATGCTCCAGAGTGAGCATCCACATTAGGCCAAGGGTTTTTAATTTTACCAGTGTTTTCTAAAATTGGCGGAGCAACTTTGTATATTTTCCAAACGATGTTTACCAATCTATCTTCAGGCATATATGTTTTTGCAAACTCTTGTTGTGCCGTAAAACGAGGGTCTGTTTGACGCAATACAGCATGGCCATAACCAGGAACTACTTTTCCTTCAGTCAAGGTTTTTTGAATATAGGCTGCGATATCATCTTCACTTGGATCATGACCTATTTCGTCAATCATCTCAAATATCCAACGTATTACTTCTTGATTAGCCAAACCATGCAATGGACCTGCCAAACCGTTCATGGCAGCAGCCAATGAAAGATAAGGATCTGATAAAGCTGAACCTACTAAGTGCGTAGTATGTGCAGATACATTTCCACCTTCATGATCCGCATGTATGGTTAAATACAAACGCATCAATTTGTAAAACTCATTTTGGTCTATGCCCAACATGTGCGCAAAGTTTGCAGCCCAATCCAATTTAGGATCCGCAGGAATATGCTCACCATTTTTATAAGTTCTTCTGTAAATATATGCTGCAACCAATGGCAAACGAGCCAATAGTGTGCAAACATCTTCGTAGGTATAATCCCAGTAATCTTTTTTGTTGATACCTTCACGGTAAGCTTTTGCAAAAACAGATTCAGTTTGCAATGCCATAATAGCCATGGTCAACTGAGTCATTGGATGAGTTGTAATTGGCATAGCATCCAAAGCAGCATATACATGCGCAGGCACTGTTGAACGAGCAGCCCAATTGGCTTGAATCTCTAATACATCATCATAAGTTGGCAACTCGCCAATTAACATCAAATAAAATAAACCTTCTGGTAATGGCTCTGTGCCACCCGGAACTTTTGGTAATAGTTGACGTAATTCTGGAATAGAGTAGCCACGGAAACGAATTCCTTCGTTAGAATCTAGAAGTGAAGTTTCTGTTAACAGGCCTATGATGCCTTTCTGACCAGCATACACATCCTCTACCGTAAACTCACCTAATGCTACATTGGCATTCTCTTTAACGAAGTTTCTAATCTCAACAGCCAATGGCATGGCTTTTTCCGCGAATTTCTCTTTTAAATTACCCATTACAGTTTTATAATTTTATGTTTTTGTGGTTTCTTACTCTTAAAAACCGCCCGAAATTAATAATTGTTTGCTGACTTGCATAAAAACTTCATAAGATTTTTAGCAGTAAATGATAATATTTCTTAAACTTGACATAAATTAGCTAAAAATTAGAGTAACTATTTGATAATGATTAAAGGCAGGAGCAAAATATTTCTATTACTATTTACATGTGTATGTTTTTCTTTTTTTACTGAAGCACAAAATTTAATTATTCAAGGAAGGATAACAGACATCATAACAGATGAGCCGCTACAAATGGCCTCTGTGCTCTTGGACAAAGGAGAAAGACAATTTACAGATAGTGCAGGATTTTTTAGGTTTAAAACACAACCAGGTAAACATTTATTAAGGGTTTCAAGAATTGGATATCGACTGTATGAAAGAAATTTGAACGAAGAAGATTTTGGCATACGTAACTTTAATATTGAACTTGAACCATTTCAAAACCAGCTTGACCAATTTGTAGTTTCAGGTAGTCGCGAAGAAAAAAAAATTGCGAGAGAAATCACCTCTGTAAGCATCATCAAACCTTATTTAATCGATAATACGGCCTCACAAGACTTATCTCAAGTTATCAATCGTATTCCAGGCATTCAAGTGGTAGATGGGCAAGCCACCATTCGTGGGGGTGTGGGCTTCAGCTACAATACAGGTAGCAAAGTTTCAGTTTTGCTTGATGATATGCCCTTATTAGGTGCCGACTTAGGTGATGTTAGATGGAAGTTCCTTCCCATTGAAGGAGCAGAACAAATTGAGGTTATTAAAGGTTCTGCATCGGTTTTGTATGGCTCATCAGCTTTGAATGGAACTGTGAATGTGAGAACAGGTTGGCCCGGCAAAAAACCACAAACAAAAATTCAATTCTACCAAGGTGTTATGCAGAATTATGATAGGAGTTACATCAATTGGTGGGACTCATTGGCAGGAAAGCCAAACTCAACTGGTTTATCATTTAGCCATAAGCAAGTATGGGGTAAGTTCGATTTGGTGTTAAGTGGCAATATTACTAGCATCACCAGCCATTTGCAGTATAATGACGAACATAGAATTAGAACTTATATCAAAACACGCTACAGACCTTCATCTATTCCTAATCTTAGCTTTGGTTTAAATGCCAATATCATGCTTGATTATTCGGGTAGTTATTTTCTTTGGCAGAACGCAGATACAGGCTCTTTGAAGCAGTATAATGGAACTAAACCCATTGTAAACTTAAACCAAATCATCAGCATTGACCCGCATCTCGACTACAAGAATGGTAAAATGAGTCATGCCCTTAAATTCAGGTTTTATCAAATAAGGCGCATAATCGACAAAACAAAATTTCCTGATATGAATGATGCCATTGCCAATTTATATGCCCTTGATTATAACAACCGCATAAAATTCAACCCACATT
>CANHJJ010000016.1 GCA_947460565.1 Bacteroidota bacterium | reverse complement strand
TGAAATTGCCTCATCCACGTTTTCACCATAGGTAATACAACCTGGCAAAGCAGGCACAGAAACAGTGTAGCCACCTTCATCCTCTTTATGCAAATGTATTTTGTATGTGTACATCGTTTTTATTATTAAACAAATATAAAAATTGTTATTGAAAACAATGAGACAATTTTATTTCGGAGCCTCGTAAGCACCAATGCTGGGTTTAACGATGTTTCGGCTTATGCCTTTTAAATCTTGAAAGAACTTATAGCTTACAATACTTGCCCCTGCTTGGCTGCATGGAGATGGACCTGAAATCTCATAATTGTTGTTGAATACATCCACAAACAAGGGGTCGGCATTAATCAAATTATTATTGACATTCAGCCCTTCTAATAGGGTTTTGATTAGGTTGTTTTTTACTGTTTTGTTTGTTACTTTTTTACCTTCAGGATCTTCATTAAAAGCAATCTCATCATCCAGTGAACCATATATGATATTGTTGCTTAAATTATATGAAAGTGGAAATGCATATACTATGTTCTTTAATGAATCTCGAACGGGTGAATTACTTAAAATGAATGAAGGGTCCCGCCTACCAGCACTCGAACCCAATGAAGCAAAGGTATTGTTGATTAATTGATAATCGCCTCCATAGTCAGCAGCAAATGAATAAATACCCGAATTGAACACTAGGTTGTTCGTTGCTTTTAAACTAGAGGTATAAGCCAAAATCCCCACTGCTGATGAGTTTTTGATAATGCATTGATCTAATGTCAACTTGGGATTGGTATCTGATGCCAATGAATCTAAACGGATACCGATATAAGTGTTTTTGATAATAGCCCCTTTGATACTGTTATTTTTACTTGTGGTTAAAAAGTGAATGCCTTCCCACTGCCCTGCCACATCTTTATAGTCGTTCTCTAATCTGTCACCTTGAAAAACCACCGGGTTATCAAAGGTTCCATTTACTTTCAAAGTGCCTTGCACATATATTTTGGAATTAATATGACTGTAAATTTGTGCTCCTGCACCTATAGTTAAGGTTGTGCCTGTTGGCACCAAAACTGAGTTGTAAATAACATAGGGTTTACCTGCCGGCCATGTAATTTGTTTATTACTCTCTAATACCGAGTCGTTAATAAAATTGGCATTTTGACCATAGCCAAAAATCACCACACTTTGTTTGTTGCCATTGGTTTCAAACAAAATATTATCTGCTATGGGGTAAGGTAGGTTATTGTTAAATTGGGTAGCCGAATCAGGGTAAACTTGCACAAAAATAAAGATGCTGTCTTTACCCATGATTTCGATATCATTGAAAACCTTTCCCGGTTGACCATCCACATTGAGTTTAAAAACAGAACCTGTGGTATTGCCTGCCAACTTTATGTTTGTCTTGATAGCATTTTCATCAGGATTGGTCACCCTCAATTGAAAAGTAATTGAGCGGGGTGTATTGGGAACATTATTACTCAGCTTGCTAAACAAGGTATCAAACAATACCGAATCGCTTGAAAATGTAAGCGTCACCCCATTTTTGGTAAACTCCAAATCTTTCCTACATGCACTTAGGGCTATGAGAAAGAAAAGGCTAATGTATATGACTATGTTTTTTTTATTCATTTTTTCAAGGCTTGGGAAATGATGTTGGCCTATTTATCTATATTTAATATTGGTTAGAAAGATCTTCCTTAGCCTACCCTATATCCTTCGACTCCGCTCAGGATGGCAGCGCACAAAGGGAATGTATTTTTCTTTATTTTTCTAATTCAACATTCGTAATTTTCAATTCATAATTATTTAAATGCTATAACGCTCCTTTATCCAATCTGGTATGAGCTCTGCCCTGCCTGTTGTCAAACTGACCATGGTATAATTAAAATAGCCACTGCTACAAGATTTGTTCGTACTTATCTTCACAATATCGTAACACACTTTCACGCCATCTTTGTGCATTTCGTCAATCCAAGTAATTATTTTCATTTCATCTCCCAATAACAAAGGTCGTTTAAACTCGATGAAAGTATTTTTAATAACCCAACCATAACCATGTTTAATAAATTCTTGCATGGGCATTTTATAATTTAGCTCCATTTGCTCGTATCTTGCAGCTAGCACATAATCAATGTATTTGCTGCTGTGTACATGGTTATTCATGTCGATATCGTCAGGACGAACTTTTAAAATGCTCTCAAATTTTGAACGATTAGCTTCCATAATTTGAGGCGAATATAAATGCAAATCAAGCAATAGAAAACAAATCTTTATTTTCAAAAATAAACCATTTATATTGATTAGATTTCAAGATTCCGAGAAGGAAATATGATAATTATTTTGCTTATATTGGCTCTCGGGATAAAATCTATTTCAGAATATGCCTTTTTATTCGGTTTTTTGCGTTGCAGAAAGAGAAGATGTCAGACATAATTAAACTATTACCCGATCATGTAGCTAACCAGATTGCAGCCGGTGAAGTGATTCAAAGGCCTGCCAGTGTGGTAAAGGAATTGCTCGACAATGCCATAGACGCCCAAAGCACAGAAATCAAATTGATTTTGCGCGATGCAGGTAAGGCTTTGGTGCAGGTAATAGACAACGGCATAGGAATGAGCCCCACCGATGCTCGTATGTGTTGGGAGCGACATGCCACCTCTAAAATATCAAGCAGCGAAGATATTTTTAAAATAAAAACCATGGGTTTCAGAGGTGAGGCATTGGCTAGTATGGCTTCTGTGGCGCATGTCGAATTGAAAACCAAGCGTGAAGAGGATTCTCTCGGAACTCTTATTTTGATAGAGGGTAGCGAGGTAAAGAAGCAAGAAAATATTGCCGCATCTGTTGGTACTAGCATTTCTGTTAAAAACCTGTTCTTTAACGTGCCTGCTCGCAGAAATTTTCTCAAATCCAATCCTGTGGAGTTGCGCCATATCATTGACGAGTTTACCCGTGCAGCGCTTGCCAATCCGCAAATAGCTTTTAGTTTGTGGCATAATGATGATGAAAGTTTTAACCTAAAAAAAGCTAACCAATTACAGCGTATTTGTGATATTTATGCTGATAAAAACAAAGACAATTTATTGCCCTGTGAGGAAGAAACCAGTATCATCAATGTAAGTGGATTTATTGGCAAGCCTGAGTTGGCAAAAAAAATGCGTGGCGAGCAATTCTTTTTTGTGAACAAGCGATTTATAAAAGATGCATACCTAAACCATGCTGTTACGAGTTCTTTCGAGGGTATGATAAGCAAAGAACAATATCCCTTTTATTGTATTTTTATCGAAATCAATCCTGCGCAAATAGATATCAATATTCATCCTACCAAAACTGAATTGAAGTTTGAGGATGAAAAAAATGTCTACCAAATCATCAGAGCCATTACCCGCAAGGCTTTGGGAGATTTCCATGTGGCACCAAAAATCAATGAGTTTGATGATAACCAATTCATGAATTTTCAGATCAAGCAATCTGATTATGGCAATATGGCATCTCAACAAAACTCGCAAAAAGATGCTACCATCAGGGAAGAACGCAACTTTGGCAGAGGTTCTGATTTTGTAAAAAAAGACAATAACCAAGATTGGAAACAGATATATGAAATAGCCCGTTCAGAGAAAAGTTCTCGTCCGCAATTATTTGAATTGCCTGGCATCACTAGCAAAATTGCCATACCTGAGCCAGAACCCGAAACCACTGTGACCCAGAGTATTTTTCAATTGCACCATGCTTATATCGTTTCGCAAGTAAAAAGCGGATTGATGTTGATTGACCAACAAGCGGCTCATGAGCGCATTTTGTATGAAAAGAATTTGTATGCTTTGCAAAAAAATCCTGCTGTTAGTCAGCAGAAATTATTTCCAAAAGCGGTGCATTTAAATGCGGGTGACGAGAGTATATTGTTAGAAATATTACCTGAAATTCGTGCCCTTGGATTTGATATAAATGAGTTTGGCAAAAACACTTTTGTGCTAAATGGTGTGCCTGCCGAACTGAACCATGTGAATGAAGAACAAGTGTTGCAAGAGTTAATTGAAAACTATAAAAACACAAGAGGGGCGCAGAATAACAAGCACGAAAGCGTGGCACGGAGTTTGGCGAAACAAGCTGCAGTGAAAGCTGGAAACAGATTAAGCTTAGAAGAAATGAACCAACTGATAGATGAACTTTTTGCATGCAAAGAACCTACCTATTCGCCTGATGGTAAACCCTGCTTAAAAATGCTTAGTCTTGATGATGTGAGAAAACTTTTTTAGCCACCAATTTCACAGATTTCACAGATTATTGCATGTGAATCAAATTACGAAATAACATTTAACAAAGTAACGAAATAATATTTAACGAATTCATGAGACCAACCCAATTTTCAATATTGCCAATGGTGGTAAAAAACCTTTTGATCATAAACGGACTTTGCTTTTTGGCCAATGTGGTGCTGGCCGACAGAGGCTGGTTTGATATGAATGATGCCTTTGGATTGTATTATCCTGGCTCGGCTAATTTCAAGCCTTTTCAATTGGTTACGCATCTGTTTATGCATGGCAGCATGACACATTTGCTCTTCAATATGTTTAGTCTTTGGATGTTTGGCAATACCCTCGAAAACTATTGGGGACCCAAACGCTTTTTGATTTATTATATGGTAACAGGCTTAGGCGCAGCCTTCTTGCATTTAGGTGTTAATTGGTATGAGATTTCGCATTTGCAAGAGCAAGTAAGCAACTATGTGAGTAACCCAAGTTATGAAAGCTTTAGGATTTTTATATCACAAAATGACCGAAATTTAAATATAGAGAACATTGAAAAGTTTAGTCAGATTTGGTTTAAAGAAAAACAAAACCCTGAATACATTGCCAACTCAAAACAAATAGCCGAACAAATAGCCGAAATGCTGGTGTCACACAAAATGAATGTACCTGTGGTGGGTGCCAGTGGCGCGGTGTTTGGCTTATTGCTGGGCTTTGGTATGTTGTTTCCAAACACAGAGTTAATCATGTTGTTTTTCCCATTCCCTATCAAGGCAAAATACTTCGTATTTTTTTATGGAGCTGCCGAATTATACCAAGGCATATCCAACAACCCTAGCGATAATGTAGCGCATTTTGCCCATTTAGGGGGTATGCTATTTGGCTTCATCTTGATAAAGATTTGGAACAAAAGCAATCGACAACATTTTTACTAGTAGGGGCGAATAAATATTCGCCCATGATATTTTTGGTGCGAAACATTTTTCGCCCAATTATTTTCAATCTGTATAAATTAGGGGAATTAAAAGACTATCGATTTTATTTGATATAGACGTGCAACCAACTTAAAATTATTTTTGACTTTAATAATGTCATTAAATATTTTTTTTAGCAAATGATCCCAATGAAAAAAGTCAAAATTCTTTCGTTTTTTATATGTATTTTATTTAGTACTTTCTACACACATTCTCAAATTATTAGTACCTTAGCGGGTGGAGGTATAGGTGATGGCAGCATAGCCACAAATATTGCTATTAGTTCCTATTCAAGTGCTGTAGATAAAATGGGAAACGTTTACATTTCAGACAATGATAACAATTGCATTAGAAAAGTTAACATTTCTGATGGAAGAATATTAACTATTGCAGGAACATTTGAAAAGGGATATAGTGGAGATGGTGATTATGCTATAAAAGCTAAATTAAATCGTCCAATGGGAATTTGTTTGGATAAACAAGGTAATATTGTTTTTGCTGATGCTGGAAACCATAGAATAAGAAAAATATCTATTTCAACAGGCAAAATTACTTCAATTGCTGGTACTGGACAATCTGGTTATAATGGTGATAATATTGAGGCACTAAATGCAAATATTTATAGTCCCTTCGGAATTTGTTTTGACAAAGATGGAAATCTTTACATTGCAGATACTGGAAATAAAAGAATTAGAAAGGTCAATTTTCTTACCAATATTGTCAATACAATTGCTGGGGGTAACAATGCCAATACTTACTCTGACAGTGCCAATGCCGAAAATACAATAATTTCTGCCCCATCAGGAGTCTGCGTTGACAACATAGGAAATGTATATTTCGCTGAATACGGAATAAACATAATTAGAAAAATAAATCCAACAAATAATATGATTACCATTTTTGCTGGTGATTATTATCGTAAATATGACAGAGACAGTGATAATGTAATTGCAACCACCACTTCTCTATTCAGTCCATTTGGCATATGTGTAGACTCGAAAAACAATATTTATATTGCAGATTCTGATAATAGACGTATTAGGAAAATAAATTTTTTAACAAATATTATTACCTCGGTCGCAGGTATTGGAATTTGGAATAGAGCTTCTAGTCTTCCTGATGGAAATCCTGCAATTTATGCTAATTTAGAACGACCAACTGGGATAACTTTAGATTCGATGGACAATCTCTATATTACGGACTATTGGGATAACAGAATTAGAAAGGTTGATAAATTAACCGGAAATATTAATTCTATAGCTGGTGGTGGAAAAATTGGATTTGCTGGCGATGGAGGATTAGGTAAAAATGCGACTCTATCAAATCCTTTAGGTATATGCATAGACGATAAAGGAAATTTATACTTTACTGATAAATTTAACAATAGTATCCGAAAAATAAATATCTATAATGACACCATTTCAACAATAGCGGGTGAGGGTGGTCAAGTAATAAATTCAAAACTAAATGATCCTCAATCAGTAAATATCGACACGAAAGGAGATTTATATTTTTGTAGTGTATCAGTTGCAAATAAAATTGATATGAAAAAAGGCTTGATGACTACAATTGCAGGGAATGGCACAACTGGGTTTTATGGAGATGGAGATCTTGCAATTAATGCAGAGCTTTATGCACCATTCAATATAGCAGTTGACAAAAGTCAAAATATTTACATTTGTGATTACAATTCGATAAGAAAAATTGATTTTAAAACTGAAATTATTAATTCTATAGTAGGCAAACTAGATAGCGGATTTACTGGAGATGGAGGTTTAGCAATTGATGCAAAATTATATGGAGCCGGAGGAATTGTATTTGATAATTTCGGCAATTTGTATGTCGCAGATATTGGCAACAATAGAATTCGAAAAGTTTATTCTTCGACAGGAATAATTAATACCATTGCTGGAAATGGCGAGGCAGGATATTCTGGTGATGGAGGATTAGCTATAAATGCATCTCTCAACCATCCATCTGATATTTGTATTGATAAATTAGGAAATATCTACTTTGTTGATAAAAACAATCAATGTGTTAGAAAAATAGACCACATAGATGGAACAATTACTACTATTGCAGGAAATGGCATAAAAGGCTTTTCAGGTGATAATGGATTAGCAACATTAGCAAGTTTAAGCAACCCTAGTGGAGTATGCGTTGATAGCATTGGGAATATTTATATATCAGACTATGACAATAGGCGAATTAGAAAAGTAACTTCTAAATTTCCTCTAGCAATTGAAAACCTTAAATCATCTAACGACCAACTTAAGTTATATCCAAATCCTAGTACAGGACTATTAAATATAGATTTTAATCACATAGTTGAAAATTTAAGTTTATCCATAATTGATATCTTTGGGAATGTTTTGATGGATTTTGATTACAAAAAAGCAGGTTCAGTTAAGTTAAATTTAGAAAGTTTAAAAGAAGGATTGTATTTTTTAAATATTAATTCAAAGGAATCAAGCAGTATTCATAAACTATTGAAATATTAAGAATTTACATTTCTATTACCAGCTGTTCGACATGTTAAAGTAGCGCATGTCGAATAACAGATAACAAGGATTTGAATCCTTTAATATTTAAAACAATTTCTAACAATAACAATGCCCCACCGCAATCCAATCCTATACATTCCCTCTACCCTTTTGGTAGTTTGTCTTGGTTTGCTTTCGCGTAAGTTTAGTTATCTATTGCCTGATGTGATTAATACTTACTTAGGCGATGCCTTATGGGCAGTTATGATTTATCTAATGATAGCAACCATTGGCAAATCTTGGTCTGTCAATCGTGTGGGATTTTATAGCATTTTGTTTTGTTATGCCATTGAATTGAGTCAATTCTATAATGCCCCTTGGATAGATGCCATTAGAAATACAAGATTGGGAGGCCTTATACTAGGTTTCGGTTTCTTATGGTCAGATATCATGGCTTATATATTGGGTGTTTCTGCTATGTTTTTATTAGAGAAAATTGCATACGGGAATAGATAAAATATTAATTCTTAAAACATCCTCAATTAACCAATTTTCATTTACCTGATAAACCTTTGGCCAAAACCTGCCAAAAAATATTTTTATTTTAAATATGAAAGAATAGTTTTGACTATGCAAAATATATCTTTGAAAGCCTCAACGCTTATTGGCTCTGAAATTATAAAGCTTGGCAACGAAATAAATCAAAAAATAAAAGAAGGAGACTCAATATACAACCTAACCATTGGCGACTTTAATCCTCATATTTTTTCTATACCTAGTGCTTTAGAAAACTTTATTATTGATGCATATAAAAATAAGCAAACCAATTACCCTCCTGCAGATGGGGTGGCCGAATTGAAAACGGCTGTTTTAAATTTCATTAAGACCTATGAAAACTTAGATTTCACCTATGATGAAATCATGATAGCAGGTGGTGGTCGTCCATTGATATACGCCATTTACCAAACCATTGTTGACCCAGGAGACAAAGTAATTTACCCTTTGCCATCATGGAATAACAATCACTACTGTCACCTTAGTGATGCTCAAAAAATAGAAGTACCAACAAGGGCTGAAGATGGTTTTATGCCAACAGCCGAAGATTTAGCGCCTTATTTGAGTGAGGCAGTTTTGCTAGCCTTGTGTTCGCCATTAAACCCAACAGGGACAACTTTTAGAAAAGAAGAATTAACAAAAATATGCGACCTAGTGTTAGCGGAAAACAAAAGACGTGAGGGCAAACAAAAACCTTTGTATGTAATGTTTGACCAAATTTATTGGATATTAAGGGCAGATGGTATTGAGCATGAAAACCCAATCTCATTAAGTCCTGAAATGAAAAAGTATACCATTTTTGTAGATGGCATTTCAAAATCCTTAGCTGCTACGGGTGTTAGGGTTGGCTGGGGATTAGGCCCAGAAGAGATTATTAGCAAAATGAAAGCCATTATTGGCCATATTGGAGCTTGGGCGCCAAGGGCAGAACAAGTTGCTACTGCTCAATTTCTATCAAATCCCAAATCTTTGAATATTTACCTTGATGAATTAAAAGTTAAAATAAGTTACAGGTTTGATGCCATTTACAATGGATTCGAGCATTTGAAAGCCAAAGGCTATCCGGTTCAAATCATAAAACCTGAAGGTGCTATTTATCTGACAGCTCAATTTGCTATCATGGGCGCTACCAATCCTGAAGGAAACAAAATTGAATCAACAAACGACATTACCCAATTTTTATTAAACCACGCCCAATTGGCGCTTGTGCCATTCACTGCCTTTGGCTGCGAAAATGGAACAGATTGGTACAGAATTTCGGTGGGAACTTTAAAAGAAGAGGATATCCCTAATATGTTGCAAAAACTTGAAACAGCACTTTCAAAATTGGAATTAAATATAAATAAAAAGTAAAATTTACTAGCGAATCAGAGAATCAAACTCAAATTCGACTTCAGTTTTTCGGGTTCGATGCTGCTAATGAATTTTATTTCAGGAATTTTATTGATGCTTTTGATACAATCATCAGCCACAAAAAAATCCAAACCCCCTTTCACTATTAATAGGTAATTTAGGCTTTTCAATTCAGAGGCCAAGTATCTTTTTTCATTTTTATTTTCCACCAAAATATAAGTGAGGTGATTTTCTTCGTCCACACTTTGCATGCGCATGTAGCTATTTATATCTGCTGGGTTGTAGCCCGTTAGGTCAAGGTCTTCTATTTTTTCAAAGTCGTAAAAGCCTGTATTATTTATCAACCAAGCCAGTTTTGATATTTTTTTGTCACACACAATTCCGAAGAGTGAAATCTCCGCTTCCTGCTCAATATCTAGGCTTAACTTTTTGGGAAATGACATATTTAAGTGATTATTTAGGTGCCACAAAAATAATGGTTGATTTAAAATTTATGTTTTTTATTAAAAATCTTATTTATTTGCAGTCACTAATTAAATACTAACTAAAATGTCAGACATCAGAGGAAGAGTAAAAACCATCATTATGGACAAGCTAGGTGTAGAAGAAGCAGAAATCAACGATGAAGCGAGTTTCACCAACGATTTAGGCGCAGATTCTTTAGACACTGTTGAACTAATCATGGAATTTGAAAAAGAATTTAACATTGCCATACCAGACGATCAGGCTGAGAAGATTGGCACAGTTGGGCAAGCAGTTTCCTACATAGAAAGCAACGTACAACCCAAGTAAAACTAAAACTAAACTTTATCCCAAAAAATTCCTACATGCCAATCCGCAGAGTTGTTGTTACAGGCCTTGGTGCCGTAACTCCCATTGGTAACAATCTTCAGGAGTATTGGAATGGATTGTCAAATGGAGTAAGTGGTGCTGCACCAGTTACTCAATTTGACGTATCTAAATTCAAAACAAAGTTTGCCTGTGAGGTTAAGAATCTTGATGTACTTCAGTTTATCGATAAAAAGGAAGCTAGACGTATGGACAGATACACTCAATTTGCGCTCATCACCAGTGATGAAGCTGTAAAAGATAGTGGATTAAACCTTGAAACTGTAAACAAAGACCGTGTAGGCGTTATTTGGGGTTCAGGTATTGGAGGTTTAAAAACCTTTTTGGATGAGGTTACTGCTTTTGCTAAAGGGGACGGAACACCTCGTTTCAGTCCTTTCTTTATTCCGATGATGATTGCCGATATAGCCGCAGGCTTATTGTCGATCAAATACGGATTTAGAGGACCAAACTTTGCCGTAGTTTCAGCTTGCGCTACTTCTACCAATGCCATTGGAGATGCATTTATGTATATCCAATCAGGCAGAGCGGATGCCATCCTAACAGGTGGTTCTGAAGCAGTAGTAAACGAAGCCGCTATGGGTGGCTTCAACTCTATGAAAGCGCTTTCCGAAAGAAACGATAGCCCTGAAACAGCTTCTCGTCCATTTGATGCAAACCGTGATGGTTTCGTTTTAGGCGAAGGTGCAGGCGCTTTGATTCTTGAAGAATATGAGCATGCAAAAGCCCGTGGTGCTAAAATTTATGCCGAAGTAGTGGGCTATGGTGCCACTGCAGATGCTTATCACATGACAGCTCCGCACCCTGAAGGACTTGGTGCAGCCAATGTAATGCGTGTAGCATTAGCTGATGCTGGCATTCAACCTTCAGAAATCGATTATATTAACGTTCACGGAACTTCTACTCCGTTAGGCGACCCTCAAGAAATAAAAGCTATTCAAACTGTGTTTGGTGAAGATGCCTATAAACTAAATATAAGTTCTACCAAATCAATGACAGGACACTTATTAGGTGGAGCAGGTGCCATTGAAGCGATAGCTTGCATATTGGCTATCACTAAAGGAATTATTCCGCCTACCATCAACCATTTTACAGATGATCCTGCTTTTGACCCTAAATTGAATTTAACATTCAACAAGGCACAACACCGAGAAGTTAAATATGCCCTAAGTAATACCTTTGGTTTTGGTGGACATAATGCTTCTGTGATTCTAAAAAAGTTTGAAGAATAATATTTAAGCCTATTGAAAAGGATTACTTCTTTTGTTAAGCTTCATATTTCATCTAGCAGCGATTTTAGAAAAAAATTAAAGCACATCACCCGTTTTGCTCCTAACAAAATAGCAAGCTACAAGCAGGCCTTGCGCCATCATTCTATTTCCGCCAAGATACATGAGAATGGCACTAAAGATAGCAACGAACGCTTAGAGTATTTAGGTGATGCCATTATTAATTCAGTGGTGGCTGAATACCTTTTCAAAAAGTATCCTTTCGAAAACGAAGGATTTTTGACAGAACTACGCTCAAAGATTGTTAGCCGTACCAGCTTAAACGATTTAGCTTTAAAAATTGGTTTGAGCAAATTGGTTGAATACGACCGCAAAGCCTTACAAAACATAAACCTTCGTAATAGTATATTTGGCAATGCCCTTGAGGCTTTTGTGGGTGCTATTTTTTTGGATGCGGGCTACAAAAAAGCAAAATACTTTATTGTTGAAAACCTACTTCAAATACACCTTGATGTAGATAAGCTGAAAGAAACTGAAACCAATTTCAAAGGCCGATTGATTGAATACAGCCAAAAAGATGGTGCCACACTTGAATTTGAAGTGAGCGAAGACAGCAGTAATAAGATTAAACAATACAAAGTAATAGTATTGCTAAACAAAGAACCCAAAGGCCAAGCAGAACATGCTTCTAAGAAACTAGCCGAACAAATGGCTTCGCAAAAAACCATGGCAATGCTCAATATTGAGTAAAATATTGAACATATAGGCACATTGTTTTAGAAATAGCTTATTTGCTTTTATAAGCAAAAAAACAAAACATCATACTTAATAGCAAAAAGTCATTTTAAGCCTATTTCAATAACAAATATTTAACCCGCTTTTATTGAAAAATATATTTTACATTGCCATACTTTATATGCGTAGAATATTACTATTTATACTCATCGGATTTGTTTGTTATACAACTCGTGCTCAAGATGTTTTACCATCCTTTGGTAGCTCACGCACAGGAGGAAGTGGCATGCAATTTTTAAAAATCGCCCCGGATGCTCGCTCAACCGCTATGGGCGGTGCGGTTATAGGTTTGGTGAATGATGTGTCGGCACTTTACTGGAACCCAGCAGGGATAACAGGCCTTGACACTGGAAAGGTATCCATCATGGCTTCGCACACCCGCTATTTTGCTAACAATACTGTGAATTTTGCAGGTGTGGTTTTTAAGCCGGGTAAACTAAGCTATGTGGGTGTAAGCGTGATGTCGCTAAACTTTGCCGACATGGAAGAAACTACCGAACTTCAACCTTTCGGTACAGGAAGAAAAGTGAATGTAAACAATACTTTAATTGGTCTTACTTATGCCAAAATACTAACCCAATCTTTCTCATTTGGTATGACAGGTAAATGGGCTCACGAATCCTTTAGCGATGTGCAAACCAATGATGTCCTTTTTGACTTAGGTTTGAAATACAATATTGGCTTGATGGGTTCTCGTTTTGGAGTTTCATTTAGCAACTTTGGTATGAACGTTTCTCCTGAAGGAAACGTGAGTGTTTTGAAATTGAGTGGTGAACAAAAAATAAATAATTTCAGCGAAGTATCAGCCCCCGCGGCATTTAGAGTGGGTGTGGCTTTCGACCCTATCAATAAAGGCATGCATAAGCTTACATTGGCAGGACAATTAAATCACCCAACCGACAACAACGAAACTTTTAGCACAGGTGCAGAATATTCATTGAAGAGACTACTGCATGTGAGAACAGGATGGGAGTTTGGTGCAGACGAAGGCTATAATTTTCCACCCATTGGAATGGGGATAAAACTACCCTATAGCAAGTATTTGCTATCGTTTGATTACAGCATGGTGAGCAAACAGCGCTTAGGAAATTTAAATCGTATTACATTGGCATTAACCATCAGATAAATGAAAGTTTATAGTAAATATACACTTATATGGATTGTACTTTTGGGTACACTGAGCTCGTGTTCATTTTTTGGCGACAAAAAGAATGCAACCTCTGACCAAGTTTTTCAGCAAGGACAAATAGACCCCAATTTGGTAATCAATTCTGTGGGTTATGTGCCTCTATATCCTTTTATCACAGGTGTTACAGCACCGGTAGATGTTTTCGTAGGTTATGATGAAATGACTTACGTTGTGGAAGACATGAACCCAGCCGATATCAAAGACAATCGCTTATCGGTATTTGATCCTAATGGCAAAAGGGTTTATTCAATGGTAATTCCAGGTGCCACAGATGTTACCCAAGATAGGCGATTACATGTGTTTGTAGCAGGAAGAAAAATGCTAAACGACTCGGTAAATTTTGCAGCCATATTTCATATCATTAATGTTAGTCAAGGCAATGCGCAATTCCTTGATACATTGGTTCACCCTAATTGTGATGCAAGCAGAGCACAAACAAGTTTCAGAGGTGCCGATGATGTTGCAGTTCAGTTTACTGGTTTGGCAACTTTATATGATAACACTCTTTATGTAAGTAGGACCGGACCTAGAAATGATGTAAATTCAACTGTGGCGGTGCCAGATAATGGTGTACTTGTGTTTGATAAAAACATGAACAATATAAGCTATTCTCAAGGATTGAATCCAAATGAATCAAGCTTAAAGTCTTGTGTGGGTTTAAGTGCCATTGCCACCAATGCTGCACCACCTCAACGTTTGCAAGGTGTAAGTACAAGCAAAAGTTTCTTTAGCACCTTGGCAGATAAAAGCAAAACCATTGAATTTAGAGCATTAGCCATTAATGTGATTGACAATCCAGATGTTGGGACTCAATATGGAGAATCAAGCCAATTTTTAAATTTTGATTTCAGCAAAGCCAATCGGTTCATGTATGAACCATTACGCTTTAAAAACCCTGTTGATTGCTACATTGCACCTGATCAATTGAACTATTATTTTGTGGTGGATGAT
>CANHJJ010000015.1 GCA_947460565.1 Bacteroidota bacterium | reverse complement strand
TCAGTATCTCTGTATACATCAATTTCGTATCCAACTAACTTACCAGCCAATTTAATGTTATGACCACCTTTACCAATGGCCAAACTCACTTGGTCTGGTTTTAAGAACACGGCCACACGTTTTTCAGCTTCTTCAATTTTAATATTTGAAACTTTAGCCGGACTTAAAGCTCGTTGTACCAATAGTTGTAAGTTATTTGTGTAATTGATAACATCAATGTTTTCGTTACGCAATTCCCTTACAATACCATGAATACGGCTGCCTTTCATACCCACACATGCGCCTACTGGATCAATTCTATCATCATAGCTTTCTACTGCCACTTTAGCTCTTTCACCTGGCTCACGAATAATTTTCTTAATATTAATTAAACCATCAATAATCTCAGGAACTTCAAGTTCAAATAATCTTTCTAAGAACACAGGAGACGTTCTAGATAAAATAATTCTTGGGCTACCGTTGAACATTTCTACTTTTAAAACAATAGCACGTATGCTATCACCTTTTTTGTAGAAATCTGCAGGTATCATTTCAGTTTTGGGCAATAACAACTCGTTTCCATCATCATCCAAAACCATGATTTCTTTTTTCCAAAGCTGATAAACCTCTCCTGTAATAATCTCACCCACACGGTCTTTGTATTTCTTGTACAACTCGTCTTTTTCAAGCTCAAGAATTTTTGATAACAAAGTTTGACGAGCAGATAATATGGCTCTACGACCGAAAACGGCTAATCCTACCTCTTCAGTAACATCTTCACCAATTTCAAAATCAGGCTCAATTTTAATTGCGTCTGAGTAAGCAATTTGTGAACGAGAATTTTCAACTTCACCATCGTGAACGATGTTTCTGTTTTGCCATATCTCTAAATCCCCACTGTTATCATTGATAATTACATCAAAGTTATCGTCTGTGCCATATTTTTTGCGCAACATTCCACGAAAAACATCCTCCAAAACGCGTTGCATGGTTGCGCGGTCGATGTTTTTAAATTCTTTAAACTCGCTAAACGAGTCGATTAATCCTACACTGTGCATTTTATATTTATTGTTTTGTTATTCTATATTATTTAAAACTTATTTGAACCAAAGTGCTTGCTATATCAGCAAAAGCAACTTCTATGTATGTTGATGAAGGACTGTATCTTTTCTTTTTATCGGGTAATTGAAGACTGATTTTTTCTTCATCAATTTCATCCAATTTACCTTCAACCAAAGTTCCATCGTTCAATTTCACTTCCAATACCCTACGCATGTGCTTATGGTATTGACGATGCATGAGCAAAGGCCTATCCGCCCCTGGTGATGAAACCTCTAACGTGTAAGCGGTTTCAGTAAACTCTACCTCATCCAATTTTTCTGACAAATATCTGTTTAATGTGCGGCAGGCTTCAATATTAACCCCCTCATCCCCATCCAAATATACGATAACTTTTTGCCCAGCAGGCTTCCAATCTACCTCCACTATAAATAGTTCGGAAGGCAAATGCTCTAATCCCCAGGCTTTTATTTGTTTTACAATATCCATTAGTAAAAGAAAGAGGGGACTTGCTGTCCCCTCTTTTCATTTGTTATATCTTCGCTACAAATATATTATTAAGTTCTTAATAGGCAAGTTTTTGTTGAAATAAGCCTCAGAATAATTCCAGTTAGCAGCATACAGATTTTAATAAATAATAAGTTCATCAATAATTTTCGGAGCATGATTATCATTATCAATTATTGAAAGACTTGCTAAAAACATCCTGACCTTAGTCCATTATTTTTATTTAAAACCTGCTGAGGTAAATATTCTAATAAACTCATTATAATACATGTTGTTTGACAAGATTTGTTTGTTAATAGCTAATGTTTTTGATGAATTTGCTCCTCCAAAATAGTAATGAGTGATAGGGGCAGCCCAAAACAACAAAGATTCAAGTAGTGAATAATTAATCGAAGTTATTGCCAAGCCGCCTACTAAAAGCGTATTTAATAAAAATGAATTTGAAGCGTTTTTATAATCCTTAAGCGCCAATTGGCCTAATCCTGGAATTAAAAGGCTCAAATTCCGGATTCTATTATTATTGATATGTCCATTTTTTTTATAGTCATTTATCAAATGAATCATTATAGAACTATCTTTATTAGATAAATGCGGCAATACATGTTTGAAATAACTAATCGCCTGATAGTTCTCATTTAATTGGATGCAAATCAATCCGCAATAAAATTTTAGATGCATTAAATCATCATTATTAAAAATAGATGTATCAATGTCATTTAAACCATCATATAACTCTTTGTATTCCTTTGATATTAATCCATTTTGATATTCTTTTAAAACATAAAACGCATATAGAGAATCATTGGCAAGTCTATTTCTTAATTGCTTATAATACGAGTACGCATTATCATTTTGACCTAATAATTCAGAACATTTCGCTAAATTTTCACTAAGCAGAGGTTCGTTGAAAGTACCCGGGTACAAAATGTATATCCTATAATAGAGCTTATGGGCAGCTAAAAAATTATTTTCCCTTAGACAAGAATCAGCTTTTTGTAAGGTTTGATTCAGTGTTTGACATATTGAAACCTTACTTGTAAGGGAAAAATACATACAACTACATAGCCAAAATACTTTGTAATTTATCTTTAATGGCATTTTTTAATTCAATATTTATTTTGTTATTAAATCTGTTAACTGCACTTGCTGTGCCCAATATATTTCCAACATATAGCGCTCCAAAAGCTGCACAATTTATCCAAGCAAATACACTTGAAACCCCTGATTTATAAAAAGCCGAATAAGCCAAGCCTCCATATAAACTCGTTAGCAATAACCCTAATGTAGCATCTGTATTTTGTTTCAAATAGTATTTGCCAGATGCAGGAATTAATATAGAAAACGCTAAAGCAATTTCTTTATTTTTATATGTACTAGTGAGAATTTTGTTGGATAGGTCATTATAGAAAAGTGAATCGCTCAAATCGTTTTTATTTGCCTCCATAATTTTATAACCCATTTCATAATTATGATTAAGGAAGGCATAATTTAGTAATAATTCATTTTTAAATTTAAAGTTAAAATTTGTTAATACGTTATAAGCTAAGGCCAAAGAATCATAAACAAGATATTGGGTAACGATGAACTTAAGCAAATTATCTGATATGTTTTTACTTGCTAAATCAGTCTTAAACCTATAAAATAGTTCTTCAGTTTTATTTAATGCCATGCAGGTCTTTAGAAGGAGAATTTCATCATTTTCATCGGATGAATGAAAGTTTTCCTTTATCTCTATAAGTTCGATGTAAGCGTCTGAAAATTCATTTAACCCATATAATTTATTTGCATATTTTATGGAGTGATCGTAGTCTAATATATTCTGGGAGAACAAACTAAAATGAATGAAAAAAATTACAGTAATGGAAAAATAGTTTTTATAGTTTGTCATGGAAAATCAATTGGTTTTTGATGTAAAAAACTAAAATCATAAAAATCATGATGTCTACCATTACAACGACAGATTCTATCAGCTGTTAGACAGATACCCCATATAAAGCCCCTTTTTTTTATAACCATTCTCGAAAATGCTGAGCAAGAAGGGTAAAAAGTACAAACGGATCCATCTTGTGATGAAATATATTTTTGGTAAAATCCTTTCGGCATTGCATTTGACCTAAAGTTTGATAAATCCTTAATTTTTAATACCGTGTCGTTCAAGTATCTATTTTGAGCAAATGCGTTTGTTATAAAAAAAATAAAAATGAATATTTTTAACATAATATTTAATATTATTGGCGTAAAATTAGTAAAAAATGCAAAAACAAATTCAGAAAATTATTGGCCTAGTGGTCTTACTTGTTTGGGTTAACTCAGTCTCTGCGCAGAAAAAAAATAAATCGCAAAACGATTTTAATAGAATAAATGATAATCGTGTAGAAATTGAAATAAATGATAATTCCGATCATACCTCAATACCTATTGATAAAAATGGAATTTTAGTTGCCTACAAAACATCTCAAAAAGTTGGAAGCGGCTTAGTAAATATTAATTTTGATTTATTTGATACCTTACTAAATAAAACAAGCACCATAAATAGCATGGTAGCTAAAAACTATAACTACTTGGGCCATACAGTTGATAAACAATTTTGCTATATACTCTATGCAAATTATACTTCTGTTAACAAATTTATGATGCAAGACCCTTTTTTAAAGAAGTATACTTTATTTAAAATAGACCCAGTTAACCAAGATGTTATTAGATACGAAGGAATGTTTCCCAAAACTTTTTTTTATAAAGACATGAATGTTTTAAATGGTGTGGTGTATTTGGGGGGATCAATTGGGCCAAGTCCAAATGATGTAACTAAAGTTATGTGTTTATCAATGTGTGCTTGTTTTATCCCTCTATTGTTTTACACACCTTATTACGAGCCTTTTGTTGAGACAATCGACACAAAGAAAAAGTTATTTTCTAAAAGAGACATTGTTTTTGATAAGTATAAGAAAACCACATCAACCATCATTGATTTAGACGTGAATGAAGAACAAAATTTATGTAACTTAATGATTAAATCAAAAACGAAAAAAGAAACCAAGCTTACTACGGTTGATGTAAAAGACAACAGAATTGGAAACAACGTAAATATTAAAATGGGTGGCAACCAAGAGGTGTTTAGTGGGCATATAAATTCTTTGGGAAATAAAAGGCTTATGGCTGGAGTTTATGGAAATAAAACCTCTCTTAAAAGAGGTGGAAGCCCTGCAACTTCTGGAATAGTTGTGAGTATGTATGAAGATAATAAACCTGTATTTACAAGTACCATTCCCTTCTCAAAATTTAAAAATTTTGGTATAGTTTCAAGTACCGTGAAGGAGGTAAAATCTGGCAAAAAAACCAAGAAAATTACAGAATCAGCATCAACACAAAACGACATCTGTTTTCATGATTTTATAATTCGTGATGATGAAATAATTTGTATAGGAGAGGTTTTTTATCCCACTTATCATACTGAAACCTATACATCTGTTGATGCAAATGGACGAATGACAACCCGCACCGTGGTGGTCTTTGATGGCTATAAATACATGGGTGTAGTAGTGTTTGCACTAGATTTAAAAGGCAATATGAAATGGGAAAATGGTGTACGAGTTTCTAATGGTCCTTTATCGTTTTACAAGGATTACAAGTATAAAATTACTGAACAAGAGGATGCGGGAATCAAAATTTTATACAGCGATGGAAAGCTAATTAAATCTGCTACTGTATATTCGGATGATGCAGTTGATTACGGTGAAGATATAAGAGTAAATGAGGCATCTAAATCTAAAAAGAAAAAAAATAATGACGATGATGGTGGATTTGCAACAGTTGATTATTGGTACGATGATTATTTTATAGCCTATGGGCACTTTCAGGCAGAAAAAGACAAAAAAAGTAAAGATAAAAAGAAAATCAAACCTGTATATTATTTAAATAAAATTGAAATTGAATAAATTTATATTAGCGATTCTTTTAATTATACCTGTTTATGTGTCTGCACAAACAGAACATTCAAGGTTGACTAATTTGGGTGAAATTCCTGAAGATTTTTTTAGGTATAAAGATATAAGCCAAATAAAATATGATGAGCTAGATATTGTAAAATCTAGGCGAGAAAAAAAGTTATTTGATAATTTCCAAATTGAAAATAACGACCATTTATATAGGTTATTACATAGTGGATTTATTTTATATAGTGGGCCTATTTTCGAATATGTAAATCAAGTTGCGGATAAAGTTTTAAGCAATGACAAATCACTTAGAGGTAATGTAAAGGTATACATTTGCCTATCAGGAGCTGTGAACGCATTTGCTTTAAATAGTGGTAATATTTTTATTAATATCGGGCTAATTGCGCATTTAGAAAACGAAGCACAACTTGCCTATATCCTAACTCATGAAATCGCCCATTATCAAAGAAAACATAGTTTTAATAGATACAAGGAATATGATAAAATTGATAAGCATGCAAAAGAATTAAAAATATCAGATGAAGACGATTTAGAATTTTATATAAACCACTACTCCAGAGAAAAAGAAAGTGAAGCAGATTTATTGGGATATGAAATGTATAAATCATCAGGTTACAAAAAAGTAGAAGCGATTCATGCATTAGACCAGTTAAATTTTGCTGAATACCCCTTTGAAAATAGGGTTATAAACAAATCATTTTTTGAAGAGGACTATTTAAAGCTGCCTAAAAGTTATTTCCCCGATACAGCATCACAGATAGTAATTGATGAATTTGAGGATGATTCTTTATATACCCATCCTAGCACTGGAAAAAGAAAACTCAGTTTGGCTAAAATCATTGACACAAACGATAATTCAGGTAAAGAATTTATTATAAGTAAAATGGAATTTGAACGTGTTAGAAGAGCATGCAGATTTGAATTGTCTCGTGTTTATATTTTTGACCGTGATTATATAGCATCCTTATATAATACATTTCTATTGATGCAACAGGATAGCAATTCCTTATACTTAAATAATTGTCTGATAAAAAGTTTGTTTTTATTACAGTCATGCGTAAACAATAAAAACATTTCAAAACTAATAAGAAATAGAAAAAAGGTAAAAGGTGAAACACAAAAAATACAGTATTTTTTATCAAAATTAAGTATAGAAGAAATGAATGCGCTGTGTTTGAAAAAAGCCTGGGTGATACATAAAAAATTTCCGAGCAATGAGGAAATAACAGCCTATACCCTTGAGATTACTAAACAATTTGAGGAAAACGTTTCAAATAACCTAAGCTACTTTAAAACTTCAAATGAATATAATGATTCAATAATAGCTTCATTTTATATTACAGATAGCACAGGCTCAGCTAAAAAACTATATAGAGGCTCAAAAACAGAAAGAAAAAAAATTGTTAAAAAAGGAAGTTTTGCTAACTATGCTATGGGCGATTATTTAGGTAATGTTGAATTTGTTGAGACATTTAATGACCTGTCAAAATCAATTAAATTAACCAATAAAGTAGAAGAAGAAACAGAGGAAGAAATAGTTGAAGCTAAACCAAAAGAAAAAAGAAAAAAGGATGAGGTGAAAACAGATATTAAGAGGATAGATAATTTTATTATCGTGGATTTATTCAACATGAAAATTGATGAGCGAAAAAAGAATGTTATTAGATATGTAGCCAGTAATAACAAAAAACAGGAGATTTTTAATATTATCAATACCTGTGCTCAAAAAAATAATATCAATCCTATTTATTTGAACGCTGAATCTCTAACCAAAGGTGATGTAGATAAATTTAATGACCGTTCATTAATTGAATTTTGGTTAACAGAAAAAGAAAATAATAATTTAATAAAAGAGAAAATTAATATAGATTATACATTACTTCAAGAACTAAAGAAGAAGTACTCCACCAAATATGTTGGTGTAATTAGTTGCATTGGCGTGGTGTTAAAAAAAGATTACAGTGATTTTTTATATTCATTATTTTATTCAATAGCCTATCCACCCTTATTTTTAGCGTTCGGATATGAATACATAATGCCTTCTACTGCTTGTTATATTAATTTTACGATTTATGATATTGAAAATGGAAAAACAGCATATGTGAAAAGTAAAATTTATGATACGAATGATAATGAAGATTTAATAAAGGCAGAGTTTTATAATATATTTTTCCAATTAGCAAAAAAGTGAGACAATTAAGAATTATATCTTTACTATTTATTAGTAATATTTGCTTAGGTCAAGCCCCCGGATACATGGGCAAGAAGTTTATGTTTGGTATCAGTGGGTGTTATTCACCTACCTATTCTAATTTGTTAATGTTTGATAGAACAACCGTAAATTATGATGGAGAGGAAATAAATAGATTTTTAGCCCCACTTAGATTGGGAGGTGGCATTAAATACGTAATTACAGAAAATAAAACTTTGCAATTTGATATTTATTACCAGCGAATTGGAGTTAGCACATCTTCTAAAAATAGTGGTGCTTATAATTATGACCCTGAAGGTGTAACCCAGGGAAATCCATTTAAATATGCACGAGCCTCTTTTACAACTTATTCATTTGGGTTAACAAAAAGTCTTGCAACTGCGCCTGTTGGAAGATATTTTGGATCTAATGTTGTGTTGATTTTGGCTGATGTAGAATCTATAGATACATATAACAATGTATATAAAACAGGTAACGCATTGGATTTTGGATTAACCTCCGAATATGGCATTAGAAGGGTTTTTAAAGATAAAATAGTGCTAGAAACGGGTGTAAATTTATCCATTTATTTTAGAGGGGTTGCTGGATTTGTTACAAAAGAATCAAACAATTCAGCTTCAGATAGAATGATATCTAAGGCCTTGTTTGCCAATTTCATTAATAACTTCTGTACACTGAAGTTAGGCATATATTATTTATTATAGAAAAGCTGCCGATATAAATTGGCAAGCTTTCCTATAAAAATATTCCTAAAGGTTACCAACCATGTTTTCTGGTCTTACCCATTCGGTAAATTGTTCGCTTGTTAGCAAGCCTAATTCAACTGCTGCTTCGCGCAAGGTTTTGTTTTCTTTGTGTGCTTTCTTTGCAATTTTTGCTGCATTTTCGTAACCGATATGAGGGTTTAATGCGGTAACAAGCATCAAACTGTTTTCTAAATGACGTTTGATAATATCTGTATTAGGTTCAATACCCACTGCACATTTATCATTGAAACTCACACAAGCATCACCAATTAATCGGGCGCTTTGTAATACATTATAAGCAATTACTGGTTTGAAAACATTTAATTCAAAATGACCGCTCATCCCACCAACACTTACTGCTACATCATTGCCCATTACTTGCGCACAAACCATGGTCATGGCTTCTGGTTGGGTTGGGTTCACTTTGCCTGGCATAATACTCGAACCTGGTTCATTATCTGGTATAACGATTTCTCCAATTCCACTGCGAGGTCCGCTTGATAGCATTCTGATATCATTGGCAATTTTCATCAATGCTACCGCACTGCGTTTTAAAGCACCACTCAATTCTACCATGGCATCATGCGCTGCCAATGCTTCAAACTTGTTAGGAGCAGTTACAAAAGGATAGCCTGTAAACTCAGCAATTTTTTTAGCTACTAGCACATCATATCCTTTTGGTGCATTCAATCCAGTACCAACTGCAGTGCCTCCTAAAGCCAATTCTAAAACCATCTCAAGGGCGTTTTTAATGGCTCTAAGTGAGTTATTGATTTGTTGCACATAACCCGAAAATTCTTGGCCCAATGTAAGAGGTGTTGCATCCATAAAATGGGTACGACCTGTTTTTACTATTTGCATGAAGTCTTTGGCTTTTTTGTCCAAAGTATCACGCAACAATTCCATACCTGGAATGGTAATTTCAACCGTTTGTTTGTAGGCTGCAATGTGCATAGCAGTGGGGTACGTATCGTTTGATGATTGAGATTTGTTTACATCATCATTTGGATGAAGTACCTTCTTGTCGTCCATCAAATTGCCACCATTGATAACATGTGCGCGGTTAGCAATCACTTCATTGCTATTCATGTTGCTTTGTGTGCCGCTGCCTGTTTGCCAGATAACCAACGGAAATTCGCCATCGTGCATACCGTTTAATATTTCGTCACATACCTTGCTGATTAGCTCACATTTTTCATTAGGTAAAACACCTAATTCAGTATTGGCGTGTGCTGCAGCTTTTTTCAAATAGGCAAAAGCATAAATGATTTCTTTGGGCATGCTAGCCTCAGGACCTATCTTAAAATTTTGGCGACTGCGTTCTGTTTGTGCTCCCCAATATTTTTCAACAGGCACTTTCACTTCGCCCATGGTATCGTGTTCTATTCTGTATGTCATTTTGTTTAGGTATATAAAGTTGACAAAATTAACAGAATACCGAAAAGTGCAATGATGATTTTTGTTCAGTTTTTGACTTTTAGCCCAAACCCTACATATTGATTTATTGGTTAAACCATCTATTTGCTACTGCTAGTGTATAATTGGTGAAGTCTTGCAAACCTTTGTCGTACATGACATTTCCAGTTGAGTTACCATTTTCATCTAATACATTTTTGGTTTCATGTGATTCAAATATTTTGGATGAAACCACTGAAAGGCCAGCTGTGAAGCTTACAACCTTGTTGCAAATTTGCATCATTTGTAGACAAGGAGCTTTTCCTCCGCGACCGGCAGAAACACCCACAAAGGCAAAAACTTTATTATGAAATAAATGGGCAAAATCTTTAACCCCTAAGGCATGGTACATGTTTAGCAATTCAGGGGTGATACTCCAATTGTATTCAGGTGAAAGTGTAATCACAATTTGTGCCTCATCTAATGCTTGAATCAATTGACTTTGGAATCCAGTTAATGTTTCTTTGTTTAAAGTGCCCTGAACTATTAAAGGAATATCATATTGAGTAAAATCAATAATGCTTACATCATGGGATACTAGGGTATTTGAAAGTGCTTTGGCTACTCGCAATGTATTGTTATTGGCTCTTGCAGAGCCCGAAAGAATGGCTATTTTCATGTATAAATTTATATGTATTTATTAACAAAGCGATAGATATTAAAGTTTTCGTTTTGGTAAACTTCTTCTAATTCTATTGCTATTTGTTCTATATGAACATCTTTGCTGCGAAGGTTTTTGATAAATAACAACGCCTTTTCTGCTAATAAATGCAAGCGTCTTTGGGTGTTATGTTGTGATATGAAATGTTTATTGATGGCTTCATCCAACTCATTTATACCCTCGTACTTTGAGGCTATGGTTTTCACTACGGGTGCCTCCCAAAACTCGCTCATGTTGTTTTGGGCCAGTAAGGTTAAATTTTTAAAAAAGGTATTAGCACCATCTCTATCAGCTTTATTTAGCACATATATATCAGCCACCTCCATCACACCACTTTTAATGGTTTGTATATCGTCACCAGCCTCTGGCACTAGCACCAAAACGGTGGTATCTGCAAGGGCTGCTATCTCCACTTCACTTTGGCCTACCCCCACCGTTTCGATGATGATACAATCAAAATTTGAAGCACGAATAACATCTGCTACTTCAAATATTTTTGGTGCTAGGCCACCAAGACTTCCTCTGGTAGCCATACTTCTAATGAATACATTAGGATGCAAAAAATGCTCACTCATGCGCAAGCGGTCTCCCATAAGCGCTCCTTTGTTGAAGGGTGAACTTGGGTCAACCGCAATGATGGCTACTTTTTTATTTTGTTCTACAAGGTATTTGGTGTAGGCATTTATTAAAGTGCTTTTACCTGCACCTGGTGGACCTGTTATGCCAATGATAGGAATGTTTTTGTTGAAATGAAGCTGCTGAAGCAGCTCGTCATAGCCTTGGCTTTCGTTTTCAACCCATGAAATGACGCGGGCTAAAGCCCGCCTATCTCCTTCTGTAAGTTTTGCTATGATGTCTGATTTCTCCAAAATAAAAATGCCATGTTGCAATGGCAAATTACAACATGGCACCTCATAAATAATAATATTATTAATCCACAAATACTTTTTTCACTACTTGCTTATTGTCTAAGTTTAGTTGTAAAAAGTAAATACCTGCTTGCAATGCTTCAGGTTTTGATAGGTTCAAGTTATGTTTACCAACAAGCAAATTTGAGTTATATAAATCAAACGAAGATTTACCATCCATGCTAATTAGTTGTGCTGAAACAGCAGTGTTTTCTTGCAATTCAAAGCTTAAGTTGATGTTTTCTTGCAGTGGATTTGGATACACAGTCATGTTAATGTTAGAAGCTGCTTCAGTTATTCCACTTGATGCGCTTTCTTGAACTGAATATTTATCCGTGAATGTTGAAAATCTTGTAACAGCAAAAGCACCATAGAAATCAACTGCACCTGTTCCTTTGGCAGGGGCTGTCCATTTGAAGGTCCATTTAGCGGGTGAGGCTGAGATTGCTGAACTTTGGGTTACATAGTTTGTTGAATATAACTTGCTACCAGTTCCAGCTGTAAAAGTTCCTAAAAAAGTACCATCCGTTTTTTGGGCTGACACCTGAAAACCTTTTCTACCAGAGCCAGTAACAGTTACCGTCATATTATAGGTTGCTCCTGCGATGTATCCACTTGCAGGAATATCGCTAGTAATAATGCCCGTTTTAGGAGCAGCGGTATTGTTGTGGCACCCACTTTGACCACAAGTTGCACCGGCTTCCGATGGACCACCTGAGGATTTAGCTGGAGCTCCAGAAGGCTCTGAGATACTAATTGTGATTGATGTGATAGAAATTAAGGCAATTAAAAAAGAAGATTGTACGATTTTTTTCATTTTTATTTATTTTTTTCAAAGATGTAAAAATTTCTTTAAAATTTGTATGGTTGAGATTTGTAATTAGTCTCTTAGCCACAATTCAGGATTTTGCATTTGCTTTTGCTTATAAATCTCAATATGAATTTCGGTTTTGTTTTCTTGTTCGTTGGTATAAACCTCCCCTATGCTTTGCTTGGTGACAAGTTTTTCTCCAATCTTCACACTTACATTTTGCAAATTGGCATATACTGAATAATATTCACCATGATTAATCAACACAACCTTTTCCATGCCTGGAACGGAGAAAATGGCTTTTACTGCGCCTCCAAAAATGGCACGTGCACTCGTACCTTTCCTTACGGAGATATTAACTCCATTGTTATTGGTTTTTACTCCTTTTAGGGTTGCATGGGAATGCACACCAAAGCCTTCGCTTATGTAGCCATTATCAACAGGCCAAGGCAGTCGTCCTTTGTTGCTCACAAAATCGTTGCTTAGTTTTAAGGATTCAGGCGATTGAACAAACGTATTTGACTCTGTTTTTTTGGTATCCTTTTTAATGATTACACCATTTTTCTTGGGGTTCAATTTTGATAAGCGGGCTTCTTCTGCAACCCGCCTAGCCTCTTCTCGGGCACGGGCTTCTTCAATTTCTTTAGCAATTAATTGGGCAAGTGCCTGTGTTAATTTATTGGCAGCTTTTTCGTTATTGCTAATCTCTTTTCTCAGATCGCTTTCTTTGGCTGAGAGTTGATTTAATACTTGATTTTCTTCTTTTTTATCAACTTCTAGCTCTTTTTTCTCTTCTTCTTTAATTCCAGCCAAATCCATCTTCTGCCTTTTAAGTGCAATCATTTCATTGATGGTTTCAATAATCGACTTTTGAGTGTTTAGGATCAAGTGCGCTTGTTGCCTTCGGTAGTCGTTAAATTGTTGCAGATATTTGATTCGTTTAACTGCTTGGTTAAAATCTTTAGCGTTAAATATGAAAATGATTTTGTCTATAGAAGAGTGGCTTTTGTATGCCAAAAGAATGTTATCAGCATAGTCTTTTTTGAGGTTAACCACATCGGCCTTTAATACCTCAACCTGCTTTCTACTTTCATCAATTTCTAGGGCTAATTCAAATATTTGTTGACCGATGTTATTTATTACTTTTTCGCGGGTTTTTATTTGAGCCGAAATAGTATTCAAAGTTTGAAGACTCGTATTTTGTTTCTTTTTAGTTTCTTCTAAAACCCTTTTGGTTTCTTCAATTTTCTGTTGTAATTCTTTTCTTTTTTGCTCTAATTCTTGCTTCTTTTTGTTGTATTTTTGGGCATATATAGGCATAGCCATTAGCCCGCAGCTAAAAGCTATTAACAAAATAAACTTAATACTGAATTTCTTGGTAACTTTTTGGAACACTAAATTGAACTTCTCCTTTTTTATCAAATGCAAAATTGCTCAGTTTAAATTGACAGGCAACATTTTTTTCGCCCTTAATGTTAATAGAAATGTTAGAAGGCACTGTATTTGTACCATTTGCTATATAATCGCTATAGTCAACTTCTAGGCTTTGGTTTTTAATGGTATCTGCAACAATGCTCTTTCTGTTTTTGTAATTAGAGGTATTGTAAATATTGGTTTGAATATTCTGGTTGAATAGGTAAATCAATAGCTTTTCTGCACCCGCTATTTCAATATTTGATTGTTTTGCATCTGCATCGAATAAAGCATTACCAGCAATCATATTTTGTAATTGAACAAAGGTGAGAGGAATATCTGTAAAGTTTTTTAAGTATGTATAATTGGCGGTAATATGTTTTCGATTGAGTCTATCCAACAGCTGAATTTTTTCAGGGGTTATCATCACCCTAGCGGCTTCAATGCCGAATATGGCTGTAACTTTCATCCAGATGTATTTATCTTTTTCACAAACAAGTTCTACATCTAAATCATAGGCATTTTTTCCATCATTATAAGCCGCAGCAGCATCTGCTTTTACATAGGTATAGTCATTACGATTTTGTTTTATGAGTCTTAGGGTGTTTTCAGTTTCTTCAATAGAGGCTTTAGCTGTTATTACGGCAGTATTGTTGCCGGTATTTGATAAATTTTTTTTACTTTTACATGAACCTAAAAACGCAATAGCTATCAAACTTATAATGACAAAGTGGATTTTATTCATTTTTATTGGGTAGTATAATATTTCACAAATGTATGACTAACGATGCAGGTCGCAAAAAATTACGATCACTTACCTATAATTCTATATTATTGTAGTTCGGGTTTATTAATGAAACAAACAACAAATTACCTTGTTTAAGAAATTGTGAGCAAAAAGAAAATTATCGTTATTGGGGCTGGCATAGCAGGATTAAGCGCAGCCTCCTATCTTGCTAAAGACGGATACGAGGTGACCATTTTTGAAAAAAATAGGCATATAGGAGGTCGTGCACGCAAATTTGAAGCAGAAGGATTTACCTTCGACATGGGACCCAGTTGGTATTGGATGCCTGATGTTTTCGAGAAATTTTATAATGATTTTGGCAAGACATGCTCTGACTTTTATGAACTAAAGCGACTGGACCCTTC